>JAEWLO010000274.1 GCA_023457475.1 Pseudomonadota bacterium
GACACACGCACGGCTTACTGGACGCAGGTGCTGAAGGAACTGGATGCGGTGCCGCAGGCACGGCTCTCGGCCACGGACCAGGTCAACTACCAGGTCTACCGGCAGCAGATCGAGGTGCTGCTGGACCAGCAGCGCTACCGTGCGTGGGAAATGCCGTTCAACAGCGACACCGCGTTCTGGACCAACCTCGGCTTCACCGCGCGCGGCACCTTCCACAGCGCCGACGACTACCGCCGTTACCTGGCCCAGCTCGCCGACATCCCACGTTACTTCGAAGACCAGACCCGCAACATGCGGGCCGGCCTGGCCCGGGGCTTCAGCCAGCCGCGGGTGACGCTGACGGGCCGTGATCAGTCCATCGCCGACGTGGCCGAGGCCAAGGGCGAAGCCAATCTCTTCTACACGCCCTTCAAGAAGATGCCGGCCAGCATTCCAGCCGCGCAGCAGGCGGAGCTGCGCAAGCAGGCGCTCGCCGCGATCGACGCCAGCGTGATTCCGGCGTATCAGACGCTGCTGCGTTTCATGCGCGAGGAATACCTCCCCAAGGCCCGCACCACGCTGGCCGGCGAAGCACTGCCCGACGGCAAGGCGTACTACCGCGCGCAGATCCGCGAATTCGTCACCCGTGACATGGCGCCCGCGCAGATCCACCAGATCGGGTTGGACGAGGTGGCCCGCCTGCGCCGGGAAATGCAGGAGGTGATGGATGAGGTGGGCTACCAGGGCAGCTTCGCCGCGTTCCTGAACTTCCTGCGCACCGACCCGCAGTTCTACGCGAAGACGCCGCAGGAGCTGCTGGACCGCGCGGCGTGGATCTCCAAGACCATGGACGGCAACCTGGGCCGCTACTTCGGCCGGGTGCCGCGGCAACGCTTCACCATCAAGCCGGTGCCGGATGACCTGGCTCCGTTCTACACCGGCGGGCGCGGCGGCCTGGACACCTATTGGTTGAACACCTACAACCTGCCGTCGCGGCCGCTGTATGTGCTGCCGGCGCTGACCCTGCATGAATCCTCGCCGGGTCACTCGCTGCAGATGTCGATGGCCGCCGAAGACACCGGTCTGCCGGACTTCCGTCGCTACACCTACATTTCCGCCTATGGCGAGGGCTGGGCGCTGTACTGCGAGTACCTGGGGCTGGAGATGGGCATGTACACCACGCCCTACGAGCGCTTCGGCTACCTCACTTACCAGATGTGGCGCGCCGCGCGGTTGGTGATTGACACCGGCGTGCACAGCCAGGGCTGGAGCCGCGAGCAGGCGCTGGCCTACCTGCGCGACAACGCGGCGTTGAGCGAGCACGAAATCACCACCGAAGTGGACCGCTACATCGCGTGGCCGGGCCAGGCGTTGTCGTACTACCTGGGTGAACTGGAGATTCTGAAGCTGCGCCGCAAGGCCGAGGCCGCGCTGGGCGACAGGTTCGACATCCGCCACTTCCACGATGCGGTGCTGTCGCTGGGCTCGGTGCCGCTGCCGGTGCTGGAGGCGCGGATCGACCGCTTCATCGCCGAAGGCGGTGCATCGCCGTGGAGTGAGAAGCTGAACTGAGGTCGACCGCAGCACCTTGATCTGCCTTCCATGCACCAACCGGGGAACCCCATGGCACCTGCAGGAAAGTTCCACAAGCGTCTCAGTCTGACCGACCTCACCTTCATCGGTCTCGGTTCCATCTTCGGGTCGGGGTGGTTGTTCGCCGCCAGTCACGTATCGTCGATTGCCGGTCCGGCCGGCATCCTCTCGTGGATCATCGGCGGCATCGCGGTGTTCCTGCTCGGTCTGGTGTACTGCGAACTGGGCGCGGCGCTGCCGCGTGCCGGTGGCGTGGTGCGCTACCCGGAGTACTCGCACGGCACGCTGCTGGGTTGGCTGACCGGGTTCATCACCCTGATCGCGTTCTCCAGCCTGATCGCCATCGAGGTGGAGGCCTGCCGGCAGTACGCGGCGGCGTGGTTCCCGTGGCTCACCCAGCCGGACAGCAACCATCCCACGCTGCTCGGCTGGCTGCTGCAGTTCGCGTTGCTGGTGGTGTTCTTCCTGCTGAACTACTTCAGCGTGAAGACCTTCGCCCGGGCCAACAACATCATCAGCGTGTTCAAGTTCCTGGTGCCGCTGCTGGTGATCGTGCTGCTGCTCGCGCACTTCAATCCGGACAACCTCACCAGCCAGGGCTTCGCGCCGTCGGGCATGGCCGGCGTGGAAGCCGCCATCTCGGCCGGCGGCATCATCTTCGCCTACCTCGGCCTCACGCCCATCGTCTCGGTGGCCAGTGAGGTGCAGAACCCGCAGCGCACGATTCCCTTCGCGCTGATCCTGTCCGTGGCGCTGTCCACGGTGATCTACGTGCTGCTGCAGGTGTCCTTCCTTGGTGCGGTGCCGGGCGAGGTGCTGGCCAACGGCTGGGCCGGCATGGACAAGCTGTATTCGCTGCCTTACCGCGACATCGCACTGGCACTGGGACTGGGCTGGCTGGCCACGCTGGTCGTGGCCGATGCGGTGGTGTCGCCCAGCGGCACCGGCAACATCTACATGAACGCCACGCCGCGCGTGGTGTATGGCTGGGCGCGCGGCAGCGGCTTCCTGCCGGCACTGACCAAGGTGGATGCGAAGTCCGGCATTCCGCGTCCGGCGCTGTGGTTGAGCTTCGGGCTGTCGGTGTTCTGGACGCTGCCGTTCCCCTCGTGGGAAACGCTGATCGGCGTGGTCTCCGCCGCGCTCGTGCTGAGTTACGCCATCGCACCGGTGACGGTGGCCGCGCTGCGCCGCAGTGCGCCCGATCTCGAGCGCCCGTTCAAGGTGAAGGGCCTGGCCGTACTCGGGCCGCTGTCGTTCATGATCGCCGCGCTGATCGTGTACTGGTCGACCTGGAAAACGGTGTCGTGGCTGCTGGGACTGCAGGTGGGCATCTACGCGGTCTATGTGGTCTCGCAGCTGTTCAACCCGGAGCGGCGGGTGCGGGTGCTGCGGCAGGTGCGCAGCTCCGCCTGGCTGATCGCGTTCTTCGTGGGGGTCATGGCGGTGTCGTGGCTGGGCACGTTCGGTGGCATCGGCGCTATTACCCATCCGTGGGACACCGCGAGCGTGGCGGTGTTCGCCTTCTTCATCTACCAATGGGGCGCGCGCAGCGGCCTGGCCCCCAGCGAACTGAAACTGGACGAAGACGATGGGGAGTAAGCGGCTGTGGACACTGGCGCTGCTGGCCATGGCCGGCGCGACGGCCACGGTCTCGGCCGCGCCGGGCGTCGATGACTACCGCCGTTCGCTGGGCCTGCGCGAGGCCTGGAGCGGGCTGACCCGTGATGTGGCGTTCCCGGCGCAATGGCGCGGCGATGGGCATTTCTACTATCGCCACACGGTGGAAGGCGGTTTCGCGTTCGTGCTCGGCGCGCCCGGCAGCGAGGCGCTGCAGCCGGCCTTCGATGCGGTCCGGCTGGCGCAGGGGCTCGCCACCGCCAGCGGACAGGACGTGACACCGCTGAAGCTGCCGTTCTCGCAGTTCGCGTATGTCGCTGAGGGAGCCGACCCGAACGGGGCCATCCGCTTCACCCTGGACAGCACCTACGCCTCCTGGCGCTGCACGCTGACAGACTACGTGTGTGCACCCGTCACCCGGCCGGGCCGCCCGCGCGGCTTCGGCGTGGTGCGCGATCTACGGGTCGCGGCCGACAACGCGCCCCGGCGCTCGCCCGACGGGCAATGGGAGGCGTATGCCGAGGGCTTCAATCTGGTCCTGCGCCACGTCGCCGATGGCAAGGTGACACCGCTGACCGACGATGGGCGCGGCGATGCGTTCTACGACCCGGAAACCCTGGCCTGGTCGCCTGATTCGCGGCAGGTGGTCGCGTACCGGGTCACGCCGGGATTGCCGCGTCTGGTCACCCGTGTCGAAAGCGCGCCGCCCGGCCAATTGCAGCCGGTGGTCCGCACGCAGCTGTACCCCAAGCCCGGTGATGCGGTTGATGTCGAGCAGCCGGTGCTGTTCGACGTGGCTGGAAAGCGCAGGGACATCGACACCGTGTTGCTTGCGAACCCGTACTCGCTTTCGCCGATCCAGTGGCGGACCGACAGCCGCAGCTTCAGCGTTGAATATGTACAGCGCGGCTTCCAGACCGTGCGGGTGGTGGCGGTGGATGCCGTCACCGGCAAGGCCCATGCGGCCGTCGAAGAGAAGGCCAGGACCTTCGTGTATGCGGACCGCACCTACCTGCACGACGTGGGCGGGCAGGGCAGGGAGCTGCTCTGGATTTCCGAGCGCGACGGCTGGCGTCACCTGTACCGGGTAGATGGCGGCACCGGCAAGGTGCTGCAGCAGATCACCCATGGCGACTGGGTGGTGCGTGACGTGCTGCGCGTCGACGACGCCCAGCGCCGGATCTGGTTCAGCGCCAGCGGCATGGACGCGGGCCAGGATCCGTACCAGCGGCACCTCTTCCGCGTGGATTTCGACGGTCGCAACCTGACCCGTCTGACCCACGCCCCGGCCGATCATGAGGTGTCCATCTCCGACGACGGGCGCTACTACATCGACGTGTATTCGCGCCCGGACATCGCGCCTGTCGCCAGCCTTCACCACAGTGACGGCTCGCTGGTGCGCGAACTGGCGCGGGGCGATATCTCGCAGCTGCTGGCCGCCGGCTGGAAGGCCCCGGACACCTTCGTGGCGAAAGGACGCGACGGCAGGACCGACATCTGGGGCATGGTGGTGCGGCCACGCGACTACGACCCGAAACGGCGCTATCCGGTGGTGGAGAACATCTACGCCGGCCCGCACGATGCCTTCGTGCCCAAGACCTTCTGGCCGTTCGGCCATCACTCGGGGGGGGACAAGCAGATCGGCATGCAGGCGCTGGCGGATCTGGGCTTCATCGTCGTGCAGATCGACGGCATGGGCACCGCGCACCGGTCCAAGGCGTTCCATGACGTGGCCTGGAAGAATCTGGGCGACTCCGGCTTCCCCGACCGCATCGCCTGGCACAAAGCCCTGGCAGCGAAGGATCCGTCGTACGACATCTCCGGTGGCGTAGGCATCTACGGCGCGTCGGCCGGCGGGCAGAGCACGCTGGGCGCGCTGGAACTGCATCCAGAGCTTTATACGGTGGGGGTGGCGATGGCCGGCTGCTTCGACAACCGCATGGACAAGATCAGCTGGAACGAACAGTGGATGGGCTGGCCGGTGGATGCCAGCTACGCCCGCGCGTCCGGCGTGGCCAATGCCGCCGGGCTGCGCGGTGAGCTGCTGCTGGTGGTGGGCGAACAGGACAGCAATGTCGACCCGGCCACGACCGCGCAGGTGGTCGATGCGCTGGTCAAGGCGGGCAAGGACTTCGACCTGTTGAACGTGCCCGGCGGCGAGCACTCGGTGGGCCGCTCCACCGGACCCATCGACTACGTAACCCGACGCCAGTTCGATTTCTTCGTCCGCCACCTGATGCGCGCACCTACGCCGCGCTGGAATGCCGAAAAGGAAGCACACCGATGACCGTCTCCGGATTCTCGCCGCGCCGTCCTGCAGTGCGCGCGATGGCCGCCCTGTTGCTGGGCTGCCTGTGCCTCCCGGCCCTCGCCGCTGAACAGATGCCACGCTTCGTCACCGAAAAGGGCCGGCATGCGCTGCTGGTGGATGGCGCACCCTACACGGTGCTGGCCGCCCAGCTGCACAATTCCAGCGCCTGGCCCGCCGTACTACCGGGCGCGCTGGACCAGGTGGTGGCCTTGAATGCCAATACCGTGGAGGCTCCGATTTACTGGGAGCAGTTCGAGCCGGCACCCGGCCAGTACGACACCACCAATGTGGACGCGTTGATCGAGCAGGCGCGCCGGCGTGGCCTGCGGGTGGCGCTGCTGTGGTTCGGCAGCTGGAAGAACGGGCAGATGCACTACGTGCCCGAATGGATCAAGCGCGATGCCGCGACCTATCCACGCATGCTGGATGAACGCGGGGAGCCGGTGGACGTGCTGTCGCCGCATGCGGCCGCGAACGTCGAGGCCGACGCACGCGCGTTCAGCGCCTTGATGCAGCACCTGCGCAAGGTCGACGGCCAGCGCCACACCGTGATTCTGGTGCAGGTGGAAAACGAGCCCGGCGCGATCGGGGCGGTGCGGGACCATGGAGACGCCGCCAACGTGGCCTTCGCACAGCCGGTGCCCGCTGCGATCACCACCCGGCTCGGCAAGCCGGCGGGCACGTGGCGGCAGGTGTTCGGGCCGGAGGCGGACGAGGCCTTCAACGCCTACGCGACCGCGCACTACATCGAACAGGTCGCTGCCGCCGGCAAGCGCGCGTACGACATGCCGATGTACGTCAACACGTGGCTGCGCTACAAGGGCAAGCGCTATCCCGGCGTGGACTATCCCTCCGGCGGAGCCACGGTCAACGTGTTCGAACTGTGGCGCGCGGCCACGCCGTCGATCGACTTCATCGGCACCGACATCTACACCACCGACTACAGCGAATACACCAAGGTCATCGGGCAGTACGCGCGCCCGGACAATCCGGCGTGGGTGTCAGAAACCGGCTTCGAACCGGGTACCGCCCCGTACCTCTTCCATGTGCTGGGGCAGGGCGGCCTGGGATTCTCGGTGTTCGGCATGGACGGCCTGGCGTCACCGGAGAAGCAGGCGGCGACCGCCGCGCATGCCGCCAACTTCGGGCAGCTTGCACCCATGCAGCGGCTGCTGGCCAAGGCGGCGTTTGAAGGCCGTCTTCAGGCCGTTGCCGAGCAGCCCGGTCAA
>JAEWLO010000275.1 GCA_023457475.1 Pseudomonadota bacterium
CCCCACACGTCACAGGGAATCTGGATGCGCTTCGAACGTACCTGCCTCGCCACGGCCCTGGCCGTGGCCACGCTCGGCCTCGCCGGGCCGGCCTTCGCCGACTACGCCAAACCGCCTGAGCACCTGCTCAAAGTGCTCAAGGCACCGCCGCCGCCGCAACCCAGCCTGGACCCGAGCGGGCAGCGCCTGCTGTTGACCACGCTGCAGACCTATCCCTCGATCGAACGCGTCGCCCAGCCGTACCTGAAGCTGGCCGGCGTTCGCCTGGAGCCGAAGAACCGCAGCCGCCACGACACGCCGGGCGGCTACGGCATTCCCGCATGTGTGGCCGACTTCACCGTGGTGGATATCGCCACGGCCGCGCACACCAGGATCGCGCTGCAACAGGGCTGCGCCACCGCGGCCCTGTGGTCGGCCGATGGCACCCGCTTCGCGTTCCAGAATGCGGTGGACACCTCCGTGCAGCTGTGGGTGGGCGATGCGCGCACCGGCCAGGTCAAGCAGATCCCGGGCGTGCAGCTCAACCCGATCTTCGGCAACACCGTGCAGTGGCTGGGCGGTGGCCAGCAGTTGCTGGTCAAGGCCGTGCCGGCCAACCAGGGCCCGGCACCGAGCCTGGGCACCGGCAGCGGCGGCCCGGATGTGCAGGAGTCGCTGGGCAGCAGCGGCGAGAGCAGCACCTACGAAGCCCGCGATACCTTGACCAGCGTGCATGACGAGGCGCTGTTCGCGTATTACGGTGCGTCCCAGCTGGCCGTGGTCGATGCCGGTGCCGGCAGTGTGCGCCCCGTTGGCGCACCGGCGTTGTACAACGACGTCAATGCCGCACCCGATGGCGTGCATGTGCTGACCGAAACGCTGAAGGCTCCGTTCTCGCACGCCGTGACCTACCAGCGCTTCGCCAATGACGTGGCGGTGATCGACCTCGGCACCGGGCGCAGCACGCCCATCGCGCGTCTGCCGCTGGCCGACCGGGTGCCGGTGCACGGCGTGCCGGAAGGTGCCCGCGACTTCGACTGGCGCTCCACCGACCCGGCCACGCTGGTGTATGCCGAAGCGCTGGACAAGGGCGACTGGAAGGTCGAGGTCCCGCACCGCGACCGCATCCTCGCATGGAAGGCTCCCTTCAACGGCAAGCCGCAGGAGATCGCGCGCACCGCGCAGCGTTTCGAAGGCATCGCCTGGAGCGCGGACCCGGCGGTGTCGTTCCTGTTCGAGAACGACGAGAACCGTCACTGGCGACAAACCCGCATCGTGGACGTGGACCAGCCGAAGCAGGAGGGCCGCCTGCTGTGGGACCTGTCCAGCGACGAACTGTATGCCGACCCCGGCAATCTGGTGTTCACCCGCCTGCCCAACGGCGCGGCGGTGGTACGTCAGGAGGGCGGTTCCGTATTCCTGCGCGGGCAGGGCAGTTCGCCGCAGGGCGACCGCCCGTTCCTGGACCGGCTGGACCTGACGTCGCTGAAGACCGAGCGTCTGTTCCGCAGCAGTGCCGATGCCTACGAGCAGGTACTCGGCGTGACCGGCACCCCGGGACGCTATCTCACCTGGCACCAGTCGGTGATGGACCCGCCCAACGCCTTCGTGCGCCAGCAGGGCGAGCGTGCGACGGACGCGAAAGAAGGTGAGGCGCAGTACGCGTCCACCGCCACCGCGCTGACCCGGCTCACCGACCCCGCTCCGGAAGTGCGCCAGATCAAAAAGCGTCTGGTGACCTACAAGCGGGCGGACGGCGTGGACCTGTCCTTCACCCTGTACACCCCGCCGGGCTACCAGGAAGGCCAGCGCGTGCCGGCCATCCTGTACGCCTACCCGGCCGACTTCGCCAATGCCGCACAGGCCGGGCAGGTATCCGGTTCGCAGCAGACCTTCACCCGTCTGGCCCCGTATCGCCTGATGCTGCTGGCGGGCTACGCGATCATCGACAACGCCTCGTTCCCGATCGTCGGCGACCCGAAGAACGCCTATGACACCTACCTGGAACAGCTGGAAGCCGATGCCAGGGCGGCGGTCGACAAGGCCGTGGACCTGGGCGTGGTCGACCGCAACCGCATTGGTGTCACCGGGCACAGCCACGGCGGTCTGATGACGGCGAACCTGATCGCCCACACCAACCTGTTCAAGGCCGGCGTGGCCACCAGCGGTTCGTACAACAAGACCTTCACCCCGTTCGGGTTCCAGAACGAACGGCGCTCGGTCTGGCAGGCGCAGGACGTGTACCTGAAGGCCTCGCCGTTCTTCTATGCGGACAAGATCAAGCTGCCGCTGCTGCTGGTCCACGGCGAGGACGATGCCAATCCGGGTACCGAGCCGTTCCAGTCACGCAAGCTGTACCAGGCGATCCGCGGCAACGGCGGCACCACCCGTCTGGTGATGCTGCCGAACGAGCCGCACTGGTACACCGCGCTTGAATCCAATGAGCAACTGGTATCGGAAATGCTCAACTGGTTCGACACGTATGTGAAGAACGCGAAGTAGGTCCGCCGCGACCTTCAGCGGACGGCCGCCCTCGTGGCGGCCGCCTGCCAAGGGCGTTCCCCGAAACAGGAAAGTGCCAAAAATCCCTACTTGGATCGGTTGAAATCCGTGACCAACGGCATGCACCCCGGCCGGGAGGCTGGGCTAGACTCGGGCGTGGCCGCGCCGAGTGGCCGTCCTGCCTGGGAGTCCGTAGTGCACCGTTCGATGCTGGTTGCTGCTTCACTCGTCCTCACCGCCACGCCCTGCGCCCTGCAGGCGGCCGACCTCGCTGCCGAGGTCAATCCCTTCATCGGCACCACCAATGCCGGCAATGTGTACCCCGGTCCGCAGATGCCGTTCGGCATGGTGGCTTTCAGCCCCGAGATGACGCCGCTGCCCGGCAAGCGCTTCGCCATCGCAGCGCCCGGTGGCTATGAGTGGCGCGGCAATGGCGTGCGGGGCTTCAGCCTGACCCACGTCAACGGCACCGGCTGTACCGGAGCCAGCGGTGACATTCCGATCATGCCGGTCACCACGAAAGTGGAAATGTCGCCGTCGGCGGTCGAGGCCGGCCTGCGTTATGCCAGTGGCCTGGACCATAAGCGCGAATCGGCAAGTCCGGGTGCGTACCAGCTCACCCTGGACAACGGCGTGGCCGTGGCCTTGGGGGCGACCGACCGCACTGCGGTCGGCCAGTTCACCTTCCCGGCCGACAAGCCCGCCAACCTGCTGTTCCGCACCTCCGACAGTGAGGTCGGCAGCACCGATTCCACGATCATCATCGACCCGGCAAGCCGCACCGTCCGTGGCACGGTGACGTCGGGCAACTTCTGCGGGTATCTGGCCGAAGACCGCCGCGAGAGTTACTACACCCTGCATTTCGTCGCCGAGTTCGACCAGCCGTTCGAAGTGGGCGGCACCTGGCAGGATGAAACCGTGAAGCCGGGCGCACGCGAAGGCGGTGGCGGCACCACCTACGGCACCCAGGGGCACCCGCCGGTCGGCAAGGGCGCGGGCGGCTGGATCAGCTTCGATCCCAAGCGCACGCCGGTGGTCACCGCACGTATCGGCATTTCCTACGTGGACGAAGCCGGTGCACGCGCCAACCTGCGCCGGGAGAGCCCGAAGGGCACTACGCTTGCTGCGACCCAGGCGGCCGCGCGCGACGCCTGGAACCGCACGCTGGGGCAGGTCCGCGTCAGCGGGGGTACGCCGGATGAGCGCACCGTGTTCTACACCGCGCTGTACCACACCCTGCTCGCACCCAATCTGTTCAGTGACGGCGACGGCCGCTATCGCGGCATCGACGGCAAGGTGCACACGCTGTCCAAGGGCCAGAAGGCGCAGTACGCCAACTACTCCGGCTGGGACGTGTACCGCTCTCAGTTGCAGCTGGTGACGCTGTTGAAGCCACAGGTCGGCTCGGACATCGCCCAGTCGCTGCTCAACCAGGCCGACCAGAACGGGGGGGTGTGGGACCGCTGGACGCATCTGACCGGTCCCACCGGTGTGATGAACGGCGATCCGTCGCCGCCGTCGGTGGCGGCCATCCACGCCTTTGGCGGTCGCAGCTTCGATCTCAAGCGCGCGTATGCGTCGCTGAAGCAGGCCGCCACGGTGCCCACCGAGCGCGACCTGAGCCGTCGGGGCTGCCCGGTGCTGTGCGTCGGCCAGCGGCCGGGCCTGGACCAGTGGATGAAGCTCAAGTACATGCCGGTGGGCGCACCAGGCTGGGGCACCGCCTCGGACACGCTGGAAATGGCGGCCGCCGATTTCGGGCTGGCCGAGCTGGCCGTTGCGGCCGGCGACAGCGCGGGTGCCACGCTGTTCCGCGAACGCTCCGGCTGGTGGCGCAACCTGTACAACCCGAAGGCCACCGCCACTGCTGGCTATATCCAACCGCGCAATGCGGATGGCAGCTGGCCGAAGTTCGATCCGGCGTCGGACGAGGAGTTCGTGGAAGGCAGCGGCGCGCAGTACCTGTGGATGGTGCCGTTCGATCCGGCCGGCCTGATCGAGACGCTGGGTGGGCGCGAGGCGACCATCGCGCGATTGGACGCATTCTTCCGCAAGGAGAACGGCGACTGGGCGGTGACCAAGTCCGGCCCGCTGCATGCCGAGCTGGACAACGAGCCGTCCATCGCCGCGCCGTGGCTGTACAACTTCGTCGGCCAGCCGTGGAAGACGCAGGAAACCGTGCGCCGGGCGATGAAGCAGATCTGGACCAACGCGCCGGAAGGCATGCCGGGTAATGACGACCTGGGTCAGATGTCGTCGTGGTACGTGTGGTCGGCGCTGGGCCTGTACCCGGTGTACCCGGGACGCGCGGATCTGGTGATCGGCAGCCCGCTGTTCAACGAAGCGATCATCGAGCGCCCCGGCGCAAAGATCACCATCAAGGCGGCAGGCGCGGCCATGGATGCGCCGTACGTGCAGGCGTTGAAGGTCAACGGCAGGGACAGCCAGCACAGCTGGCTGCCGGCGGACTTCATCCGCACCGGTGGCACGCTGGACTTCACCCTTGGCGAGTCGCACAACCCGCAATGGGGCAGTGAGACACCGCCGCCGTCGTACGGACCGCACTGAGCGTCGCGTATCATCCGCGTCATGGACGAACAGGGAGTGCAGGGAATGCAGCAGCGGAAGAAGACGAACCGGTGGGCATGCGCAGGCATGCTCGCCGCAGCAGGAATCCTGACCTCGGCCTGTAGCCCCGATCCTGCGGGATCGGCGCTGGAGGCGCAGAAGGTGGCGGGCGTTCCGCTCTCCGAGTGGACCGCGCGCTGGTGGCGCTGGGCCGATGCACAGGAGATTCCGCCGTACCTCGACCCGGATGGCCGGTTATGTCATCTGGGCCAGTCCGGCCCGGTCTGGTTCCTGGCCGGCACGGACGGCGAATTCCAGCCGCAGCGCGCGTGCGCCGTGCCCGAAGGCAAACATGTGCTGCTGCCGGTGATCAACATGATCAGCTATGGCATCGACGGTGATGAAAGCTGCCGCTATCTGCAGCGGGGCGCGGCGATGAACAACGACCACCTGGGCAGTGCGGTGGTGACGCTCGACGGCAAACCGCTGCCGGACGTGGACAAACGCCGGGTCAGCAGCCACGGCTGCTTCCGCATGGATCCCGCCGATGAGAGCTCGATGCTCGCAGCGGCCGATGGCTTCTGGATCCTGCTGGAGCCGTTGCCGCGTGGACGCCACACGCTGAGCGTGCGGGCGAACTACGGTAGCGGGCAGGGCGGGGACTACAGCGGCATGCAGCAGACGTTCGACTATGTGCTGCAGGTGGGGGGCGCTTCGCCCGGTAACACGGGGAGCGCGCCTTGATGCTTCACCATATTTCGCTGGGCGTACGTGATCTTGAGCGCGCTGGAATCTTCTATGACGCGGCGCTGGACGCGTTGGGTTACCGACGCGTCTTTGCCGACGATACGGCCATTGGCTATGGTCTGGTCGATGACGAGGACCTGCTGTGCCTGAAGCTGCGGGACGATGCAGCGGCTCCGGGCGCGGGCTTCCATCTGGCGTTCGCAGCGGGTTCGCGGCCGCAGGTCGATACGTTCCATGCGGCCGCCCTCTCGGCCGGAGGCAGCAGCAACGGCGCGGCGGGCTTACGCCCGGACTACGGTGACGGCTACTACGCTGCCTTTGTAGTCGATCCAGAGGGGCATCGTCTGGAGGCGGTCTTCAAGGGCTGACGTGGTTTACGT
>JAEWLO010000276.1 GCA_023457475.1 Pseudomonadota bacterium
GGTCTGGCGGACACTGCCATCCACCCGTCGGCACAGCCGTTCGAAACTCACCCGCTCGCCTTCCAGCACCCGGGCGACGTGCGGCTTCACCAATTCGAATCCGTCCTCGCCGATCACGTCGCGGACATGCATGCCGTCGAGCTGCTCGGCGGTCAGACCATGCCAATCCTGGTAGGCCCGGTTGGTGAACCGGAAGCGGTGCTCAAGATCGATATGACTGATCATCGCCGGTACGGCGTCGGTGATCAGCTGCAGGCGCTGATGGCTGTCGCCCAGCGCCTGTTCCACCGCTTCCAGCCGTCGACGCTCGGCGGCTTCGCCAATCGCACGCACCACCGCATCGGGCAGGCGCTGCAGGCGGGATTTGACCACGTAGTCGCGTGCGCCGCGCTTGAGCGCCTGCACGGCCAGCTCTTCGGTCAGGGTGCCGGAGACGAAGATGAAAGGCGTCTGCGGGGCACGTTCGCCGGCAATGGTCAGCGCGGTGTCGCCGTCGAAACCGGGCAGTACGTGGTCGGCCAGGATGACGTCGAACGTCTCCCGGTCCAGCGCCTCGCACATGCCGTCATGCGACCAGGTACGGTGCGCGGTGAACGCCAGACCGGCGCGCAGCAGCTGGGCGGTGATCAGCTCCGCGTCCAGCGCGCTGTCTTCCACCATCAGGATGCGCATCGTGGGGGAAGGGGATCCCTCAGCCATCCTTGCGGCTCTTCGCACCGAACAGGGTGCCCGTCGGTGGCGGCTGGTTGGTGATGCCCCAGAACATGCCCAGGCCCTGGATTGCCTCCAGGAACTCCTTGAAATCCACCGGTTTGACCACGAACGCGTTCACGCCCAGTTCGTAACTGCGTACCAGATCGGACTCCTCGCGCGAGGAGGTCAGCATCACCACCGGCGTGCTGCTCAGCGCGGTATCGTTGCGGATCTCCTGCAACACCTCCAGACCGTTGAGCTTGGGCAGCTTCAGGTCCAGCAGCACCACCACCGGTCCACCGTGCTTGAGCCCTTCATAACGTCCTTCGCCCCGCAGGTACTGCAGCGCTTCCACGCCATCACGCACATGGGCGACATCGTTGAGCAGCTGACAGCGCGCCAGGGCCGCCAAGGTCAGTTCGGCATCGTTGGGGTTGTCCTCAACGAGCAGAATCGGCCGAAGGTCTTTCATGCAGGGTCTCCAACCAACAGGGGAATCGTGAAATAGATCGTGGCACCCACACCCACCTCGCCCTCGGCCCAGGTCCGTCCGCCGTGGCGGGAGACGATCCGGTGCACATTGGCAAGGCCGATGCCGGTGCCTTCAAACTCGTCGGCATGATGCAGGCGCTGGAACACGCCGAACAACTTGTCCACGTAGCGCATGTCGAAGCCGCAGCCGTTGTCCTTCACGAAGAACACGTCTTCGCTGTCGGTGCGTTGATGGCCCACTTCGATGCGCGGGTGCGGCGTGTCGCGGGTGAACTTGACCGCGTTGGAGAACAGGTTCTGCCAGACCAGGCGCAGCATGCCGGGGTCCGCCTCGACCCGGGGCAGGGGCGGGATGATCCATTCGATGCTGCGTCCATCGGCCTCCATATCAAACGTGCGGCGTGCATCCTCGACCAGCGGCGTCATCTCCATGCGCACATGGCCCATGGTCGACCGCCCCATCTGCGAGAAACTCAGCAGGTCATCGACCAGCCGACCTGCTGATTGTGCCGAGGCCACGATGGTATCGACGAACCGCTTCTCTGAATCGTTCAGCCTTTCAGCGGCAGAGGCCCACAGCAGCTCCGAATACCCGACGATGTGACGGAAGGGGGCACGTAGGTCGTGGCTGACGGAATACGAGAAGGCTTCCAGTTCCTTGTTGCTGCGGAGCAGCTGCTCGTTGAGGGCCGCCATCTCCTCGGCCTTGCGCAGCACGATGTCCACGATAGCGGTGCGCAGTTCCAGCGCGGCGTCGCAATCCACTTCGTCCCACGGCAGCGACTGCTGCTGCACCGTCTCCTTCCAGCTTTCGAAGGAGGTACGCGGCGACAGCGGGCCGGCATGGTGTTCCTTGCGCGGGTCGCCGCCCCAGCGCACGGTGCGCACGACCTCGGGTCGGAACCACAGCACATAGCTGTCGTGGATCTGCGAGATGGAGATCGCCATCACCCCGCTGGCCACATCGGAGAAGGCGGCGGCCTCGTTCCAGCGCATCGGCAGCGAATCGGTGTGGAACAGGTCGCCCTCGTGCGTTTGCACCGCCAGCCACTGCACCAGGTCCATCACCTGCGCCGGTGTCGGGCAGTGACCATGCAGCAGGCAGGCACCCCGGTGCACGATCGCCGCGCCGCCGGAGTGGGTGAGCGACAACAGGCTCTTCGCGTCGCGGCCGAGCGCGCTCATGAAGTCCGTGTCACCGGCCATCTGCCCGAGCAGGCGCACCTGGATCGCGCGGCGCGCGATGCGCTGTTCCACGGCAAGCGCCCGCTCGCGCACGGAAATCTGCAGCGACAGAATCTGGCCGATGAACTCGCAGGCCGTGCGCACGTGATACGGCACCCGCATCGGTTGCTGGTTGTGGCAGGAGATCAACCCCCACAATTCTCCTTCACGCAGCAGCGACACCGACATCGACGCACCGGTGCCCATGTTGCGCATGTACTGCAGGTGCACCGGGGAGACGCTGCGCAGCATCACCGGGCTCAGGTCGGTAGGCGCAGCATCGGTGCGCCCGGCGGCGCGGACCAGCGGCACCGCCTGGTAATCGCTGTCGGCGATCAGGCGCACCCGATTCTGCCGATACAGGGCACGCGCCTGCGCCGGAATGTCCGATTCCGGGAAGCGCAGGTCCAGGTAGGACGGCAGTCGCTCGGTGCGGCGGTGCTCGGCCACCACCGCGCCATTCCAGTCCGGATCGAACTGGTAGACGAGCGTGCGATCAAAGCCGGTGAGGTCGCAGATCAGGTCCGCTGCGGCTTCGCAGAGCTCCCGCGTGGACGCCAGCCGCTCGATCGCGGCCATGAACTGGCGGATCTGCGGGTAAAGGTCTTCCAGCGAGCCCGGCTCGCCGGGCACCGACTGCTCCAGTTCCACGATCAGATGGTCGCCGACGCGGTGGCCCAGCACCTGGTGCAGGCCGAAAGTGCCGACGGCATGCGCGCCGAGGAAGCGGGTGGCGTCCGGGGCCAGTGCGGCCAGCACCGGCGCACAGGCGGCCAGCGTGCCGCCCAGTACCGTCGCCACCGGCTGGCCCAGCGGGTCGCCCAGGGCGTCCAGCATGTCTGTCCGGGCCACGGCCCGTTCGATGACGGTCAGGGTGTCCGGTTCCAGCACCAGCACGATGCCGTATGGCTGGATGGCTCCGGGGGTCCGGATCGGCTCACGCGCGCACGCCGAGAGATCCAGGGCGCTCTCGCTGGGATTGCCGTATGACATGCGCTGTCCTGCCACCACAAACCGTTAGCTTCTCACATTCAGGCAAGCCCCTTCGTGACGACGGACGGTGGCAGCGCCGGCCTTTTGCACTACATTGGTGCAATGACCACCGCATCACCGCCCGACCTCGACATGCTCGGCACCCCCGTCGCCTGGGCCGGGGCGGACGGCCGCGTCGCGGGGTGCAATCCGGCATTCGCGCGTTGGCTCGGGGTCAGCGTGCGCCGGGTCATCGGCCAGCCATTGGCCTCCCTGGAAGTGCAGGGCGACGCATTGGCCCATTTCCTGGCGCGGGGTGAGCGCGACACATTGCGCCTGCACCGGCTTGCGCTGGCCCTGCCGGGTGATGCGCCGCGCTTTGCTGAAGGCTGGCTCAGCCGTCGCGAGGAGGCCGGTTGGCTGCTGGAGGCCCACCCCGTGGACGAATTCCCCGGACTGGATCCCACCCAGGCCCTGCCCAGCGCGCTCAGCGCCGCACTCAAGGGGCTCGCGCACGAGCTGCGCAATCCGCTGGCCGGCCTGAAGGGGGCTGCCCAGCTGCTGGCCCGCCGCAGCGCGCAGCGCGACGCCGACGAGCGCGAACTGATCGAGCTCATCGGTTCGGAGATCGAACGCCTCAATGGCCTGCTGGAACAACTGCTGTCACCGGCACCGGCCGCGCCGCATGCGCCGCTCAACATCCACGCGTCGCTGGAGCGGGTGCTGCGCCTGGCCGAAAGCGAAGGCGGCTGGGCGGTGCGGCTGCAGCGTGACTACGATCCGAGCATTCCCGAGTTCGATGGCGACGGCGACCGGCTCACCCAGGCGGTGTGGAATCTGGTGCGCAACGCCATCCAGGCCGGGGCGGGCACCGTGACACTGCGTACCCGGGTCGAGCACGGCGTGCGCATTGGCGACGCGCTTCACCCGCTGGCCCTGCGTCTGGAGATCGCCGACGACGGTCGGGGCGTACCGGAGGATCTGGCCGAACATCTGTTCCTGCCGCTGGTCAGCGGACGTGCCGAAGGCACCGGGCTGGGACTGGCGCTGGCCCAGCAGGTCGCGCGCGAACACCGTGGCACGCTCACCTACCGCTCGCGCCCGGGCCATACCGTATTCACCGTGCTGCTGCCGATCGGGCAGGGCACCGTTGCCCTGGAGGAAACCGCCCATGGCGGATGAGCCGCGATCCCCCGTCCAGCGTGTCTGGGTGGTGGACGATGACCGTTCCGTGCGCTTCGTGCTGTGCACCGCGCTGCGTGATGCCGGCTACCAGGTGGACGGCTTCGACGGTGCCGCCGCCGCGCTGGGTGCGTTGGAAGATCAATCTCCTCCGGACCTGCTGTTCACCGACGTGCGCATGCCCGGTGACGATGGCCTGGTGCTGCTGGAGAAGCTCAAGGCCGCCCACCCGCAGCTGCCGGTGATCGTGATGTCGGCCTACACCGATGTGGCCAGCACCGCCGGCGCGTTCCGGGGCGGCGCGCAGGAATTCCTGTCCAAGCCGTTCGATCTCGATGATGCCGTGGCGCTGGCCCAACGGGTGCTGCCTGCGCCGGACACGGCCGACGTGCCGGCACCGGTGCCGACATCGCCGGTCGACCATCGCCCGCAGCTGGTCGGCGATACGCCCGCCATGCGCGCCCTCTTCCGCGCCATCGGCCGCCTCGCGCAGGCACCGCTGTCGGTGCTCATCAATGGCGAAACCGGCACCGGCAAAGAGCTGGTCGCGCACGCACTGCATCATGAATCGCCGCGCGCGCAGGGCCCGTTCGTGGCGCTCAATACCGCCGCCATTCCAGCCGAGCTGCTGGAAAGCGAGCTGTTCGGCCACGAGGCCGGCGCGTTCACCGGCGCGCAGCGCCGCAATGTCGGCCGCTTCGAGCAGGCCAACGGCGGCACGCTGTTCCTGGACGAAATCGGCGACATGCCGCTGCCCCTGCAGACCCGCCTGCTGCGCGTACTCGCCGAGGGTGAGTTTTTCCGCGTGGGCGGGCGTGAACTGATCCGCGTGGACGTGCGCGTCATCGCCGCCACTCACCAGGACCTCGAATCGCTGGTCGCACAGGGCCGCTTCCGCGCCGACCTGCTGCACCGGCTGGACGTGGTGCGCCTGCGCCTGCCGCCGCTGCGCGAGCGTCGCGATGATGTCGCCCAGCTGGCCGACACCTTCCTGGCCGCCGCCGCGCACAAGCTGGATACGCCGCCCAAGCGCCTTACCGCTTCGGCCCTGCAGGCGCTGCGCGAACACGACTGGCCGGGCAACGTGCGCGAGCTTGAGAACGTCTGCTGGCGCATGGCCGCGCTGGCGGCCTCGGACACCATCGGCGTTGCCGACGTGGACAGCGCATTGCATCGTGGCGCGGGTGCACGCACGCGCCAGCACGGCGACCCGGGTCAGTGGGAAGCGCTGCTCTCGGCCTGGGCCAAACAGCGCCTGGCCGAAGGCGCAGAGGGCCTGCACGCGCAGGTCCGTGAGAAAGTGGACCAGGCCCTGCTGGAGGCCGCGCTGCAGGTGACCCATGGTCGCCGCGCCGAAGCCGCCGCGCGCCTGGGCCTGGGCCGCAACACGCTCACCCGGAAACTGGGCGCGGGACGCCGCCGAGGCGGATGAACACGGTGTTCAGCGGCTTTCATGGCCTCTGGACAGCACCGACGTTACGTTGGAAATACAAGGAGTCTTCCATGCGCAGTACCCGAATCGTTGCCGGCACCGCCGCGTTGCTCGCGTTGAGCGCCTGCAGCAGTACGCCACCGCCACCGCCGCCGGCCCCGCCGCTGCCGACCGTCAGCACGGCGAAAATGGCCGAGGCGAATCTTTCGTCCGCCTCGGCCAGCCTGGTGAGCGGGCGTCTGGCACTGGTGCCGGACCCGCGCGGCGGCGTGCACATCACCGGCATGATCGGAGGCCTGCAGCCGCTGCAGACCGCCGCGTTCCACGTACATGAGCGCGGCGACTGCAGCGCCGTGGATGCCAGCAGCGCCGGTGCCCATTTCAACCCCACCGCGCAGCCGCATGGGCGCACCGGAGCCGGCGCGCACCATCTCGGCGACATGGACAACCTGCGCGCCGATGCGGCGGGCAGGGTCAATGTCGACATGCGCCTGCCCGGCGTCACCCTCGGCGGCGGCGCGCCCAACGACATTGCCGGCCGCGCGCTGGTCGTGCATGCCAATGCCGACGATTACCGCAGCCAGCCCGCCGGCAACGCCGGTGCCCGCGTTTCCTGCGGTGTGATCCGGGTGACGCGCTGAGGCGCTGCCCGACCTGCCGTTCCACTCTGCCGTACCCTGTAAGGAGAACTTCATGCGTCTGATCCATACCTCGTTGTTCGTCGCCCTGGTGGCCGTTGGCCTGACCGCCTGCAACAAGCCGGAAGAAGCCACCCCGGAGACCACCCCGGCCACGGACACCGCACCGGCCGCCGATGCTGCCGCCGCAGCCAACGACGCCCCGCCGGCGATGATGAGCAGCGACGCGCACGCCAACCATGCCGCCATGGCCGAACTGGCCCCGACCCAGGGCAATGAAGTGAAAGGCACCATCAACATCACCGTGGTGGATGGCAAGGTGCATGCCAAGGGCGAGGTCACCGGCCTGAAGCCGAACAGCGAGCACGGCTTCCACATCCATGAAACCGGCGACTGCAGCGCACCCGACGGTGCCAGCGCGGGTGGCCATTTCAATCCCGGCAAGTCCGACCACGGCAATGTCGCCAGCACCCCGCACCACGGCGGCGACATGAACAACCTCAAGGCCGACGCCGAGGGCAAGGCCGTGGTGGACACCGAGGTCTCCACCAACGTCAACATCGGCCAGGGCAACGATTCGGACATCATCGGCCGCGGCCTGATCGTCCACGCCGACGCGGATGACTACAAGACCCAGCCGACCGGCAACGCTGGTGCGCGCCTGGCGTGTGCGGTGATCAAGGCGGCCCCGTAAGGATTGCGGGCAGCCACGCAGGGCGTGGCTCTACGCTGGAAGCAGCAACGCCGGCTGACGCCGGCGTTGTTGCGTAGGGACACGCCATGTGTCCAGCGCGCACTCAGCGTGCCAACAATTCCCGCGGTTCCTGCCCGGCCTCGCAGTGCACGAACAGCACCGGCAGCCCATGGGCTTCCAGCACCGCAGCCATCTGCCGCTGGCGCATCAGATACTGGTCGTAGATGCCCTGCAGCCGTTCGCAGTCGCCGGTACCGTGGTTGTAGAAGTTGCACCAGCCGGCCGGATCGAACAGCGCCATACGCACTTCGCCATCCGCGTATCGAAGCAGCGGTTCCGGGGCGGCGTCCAGCCACTCTTCGACGTGCGGTGCGAACATCGCGGTCTCGATCAGCGGCCACAGCGCCGCCAGGCCCTGGTTGTCGTACTGCATCGACATCATCGCGGCCAGGTCGTTCACGGTGAAATACCGCGCGTGCTCGATCTGCGCGCCGAACGCGTTCTGCGCCAGCAGTGCCGTGTCCGGCTGGGCCATGCCCTGGGCCAGCAGCACCTCTTCCAGCGCCTCGGTCACTGCCTGGGTCTGCGCCACGTCGGTGCCGGTCAGCACGAACGGCACCACCCTCAGGCCGCCGCCGGTCAGCGTGTCATCCGCCTTCAGCGGCAGCGGGACCTCGCCTTCGGCATTGGTGCCGAACGCCAGCACGCGCGGGCCCTCGTTGCGCCCGGGTGCGCGCATCTGCAGCTCTTCCAGGCGACGATGAATCGGCCAGCCCGGGCGCAGCACCTCGGCCGGGTCGAAATGCGCGCCGAAGAACACCAGGTCCAGCCCGCTGACGCCGGGGACCAGCTTGGCCAGGTCGCGGCCGATGCGTTCGGCCAGCTCGCCGGCCTGCGCGGATGACAGTGCGGCCTGGCGCGGGGCGTCGCCGCCGGCCAGCTCGAGTGCCAGTACGCCCAGGGCATTCATGGCGGGGTCGGGTTTGCTCATGGTTTTCCGGTTGGCCCATCACAGGGCGGCAGCTACACTTGGGACCATTATGCCTGCACCGTCGTGCAGGCCATGTTGCAGACACCCTTCCCATGCCAGGTATCTCCATGCCCAACGCTCGTCCCGTCGCCATTCTCGGTGGCGTCCGCATCCCGTTCTGCCGCCAGAACACGGCCTATTCGGACGTTGGCAACCTCGGCATGTCGGTGCGCACCCTCGGTGCGCTGGTGGAGCGCTTCGGCCTGCACGGCCAGCAGCTCGGTGAAGTGGCCATGGGCGCGGTCATCAAGCATTCCAGCGACTGGAATCTTGGTCGCGAAGCCACCCTGTCCTCGGGCCTGTCGCCGCTCACGCCCGGCATCACCCTGCAGCGCGCCTGCGGTACCTCGCTGGACACGCTGATCACGGTGGCCAACAAGATCGCGCTGGGCCAGATCGAATCCGGCATCGGCGGCGGTTCGGACACCACGTCCGACGTACCGATCGTCTATGGCAAGAAGCTGCGCGCCCGCCTGCTCGCAGCCAACCGCGCCAAAAGCACCGGCGACAGGTTCAAGGCGCTGACCGGCGGCTTCAAGCTGAGCGAGCTCAAGCCCGAATTCCCGGGCGTGGCCGAGCCGCGCACCGGCAAGAGCATGGGCGACCACTGCGAAGACATGGCCAAGGAGTGGAACATCTCCCGTGATTCGCAGGACGAATGGGCCGTGTCCTCGCACAAGAAGCTGGCTGCCGCGTATGAGCGCGGCTTCTTCACCGACCTGATCGCGCCGTTCCGCGGCGTCGAGCGCGACAACATCCTGCGTGCGGACACCTCGCTGGAGAAGCTGGCCACGTTGAAGCCGGCCTTCGACAAGGTTTCCGGCCGGGGCACGCTCACCGCCGCCAACTCCACCCCGCTGACCGACGGTGCCGCGGCCGTGCTGCTGGCCAGCGAAGAATGGGCCCGGGCACACGGGCATGAGCCGCTGGCCTACCTGCGCGACTCGCAGGTGGCGGCGGTGGACTTCGTGCATGGCGAGGGCCTGCTGATGGCCCCGACCATCGCGGTGCCGGAGATGCTCAAGCGCAATGGCCTGACCCTGCAGGACTTCGACATCTACGAGATCCACGAAGCCTTCGCCGCGCAGGTGCTGTGCACCCTGCGTGCGTGGGAAAGCGAGGATTACTGCCGCAACCGGCTGGGGCTGGACGCGCCGATGGGCCGTATCGACCCGGCCAGGATCAACCTGGTGGGCTCGTCGCTGGCCACCGGCCACCCGTTCGCCGCCACCGGTGCGCGCGTGATCGCCACCGCGGCCAAGCAGCTGGCCGAACGCGGCGGTGGCCGCGCGCTGGTGTCGATCTGCACGGCGGGTGGCATGGGCGTGGTGGCCATCGT
>JAEWLO010000277.1 GCA_023457475.1 Pseudomonadota bacterium
TGAGGCGGATGGGGCAGTGGCGGCGTCGACGCCCGGATGGGCGCGGCAACGGTGGCGGAGAGAGTGGGATTCGAACCCACGGTAGTGTCGCCACTACGCCGGTTTTCAAGACCGGTGCCTTAAACCGCTCGGCCATCTCTCCAATTGGGCGTGCATTCTCGCATTTCCGGGGCCGTTTTGCGCGCCCCGGTGGCGGAATCAGCCAGCTTCCTCAGCCGGCATCCACCGCCAAGGCCCCCAGCGCACTGGCCTTGATCTTCTCCTTGGCCCGCTCACACGCCCCACCGCAGTCCAGGCGCGAGGCCTCCAACTGGGGCGGCAGGTGCTCGGCCAGGAAGTCGATGAACACCCGCACCGCCGGCAGCAGGCCGCGGCGGGAGGCGAACACGGCATGGCAGATGCCCTGCGGCAGCGACCAGTCCGGCAGTACCACTTCCAGCTCGCCGTTGCGCACGGCTTCGGCGCAGACGGTTTCCGGCAGCATGGTGATGCCGAAGCCGTCCTTGACCATGCTCTGCAGCAGCGGGAAGTCGAAACCGGCCACGCGCGGCTGCAGGTCCACGCGGCGCACCGCGCCCTCCGGGCCGTGCAGTTCCCAGCGCTGGCGGGCTTCGTCCTCACTGATGCTCAGGGTGACGTGGTTGGCGAGCTCGTCCGGGTCCTTGGGGCGGCCGGCGCGGTCGAGGTACTTGGGGCTGGCGACCAGCAGTTCCTGCACCTGGCCGAAGCTGCGCATCACCAGGCTGCCGTCGTCGTCCAGCCGCGAGCGCACGCGCAGGGCGACGTCGTAGCCTTCATTGATGATGTCCACGCGGCGGTTGCTGATGTTCAGCTGCAGCCGCACCTTGGGGTACTGGGCCAGGAACTTCGGCAGCAGCTTGGGCAGCTGCATCTGCGCGAGCGAGACCGGCACGCTGGCACGGACCACGCCGCGCGGCTCGGCGCTGAGGCGGTCCACCACCTCGCGCGCGGCCTGGGCTTCGGCCAGCATGGTCTGCGCGTGGCGATGCACGCTGGTGCCGACGTCGGTCACCGCGAAGCGGCGCGTGGAACGCTGCAGCAGGCGGACGCCGAGGTCGGTTTCCAGCTGGCTGATGCGCCGGCTCAGACGGGATTTGGGAATGCCGAGGGCACGTTCGGCCGCGGCGAAACCACCGTGGTCGACCACCATGGCAAAGTAATAGAGGTCGTTGAGGTCATGCATACCGGAGTTCCACGTGTAGAACAATACGTGGCATTCAACCACCTTTATTCCAGACTTGCAACAACCTATCGTTCTCTCCGTCGGCGGCACGGCCCGCCTCCCTGAAGAATATAGGTATTTGCCATGAAGCTCCTGCACCTCGACGCCAGTGTCCTTGGCGACAACTCGGTTTCCCGTCAGCTGTCGGCGGCTGTAGTCGCACGCTTCAATGAGACGGTCGAATCCCTGGATGTAACGTACCGCGACCTCGACGCCCAGCCGATTCCGCACCTGACCAGCCATTCGCTGGCGCAGGCCGATGCGGCGGAAGCCACCGAGGCTGAAGCCATCATGCAGGAGTTCCTGGCCGCCGACGTGATCGTTATTGGCGCGCCGATGTACAACTTCAGTGTTCCTTCCACGCTGAAGGCCTGGATCGACCGCGTGGCCGTGGCCGGCCGTACCTTCAAGTACACCGAGAATGGCCCGGTGGGTCTGGCCGGTGGCAAGCGCGTGATCGTGGCCAGTGCCCGCGGCGGCATCTATACCGATTCGCCGGCCGACTTCCAGGAACCCTTCCTGCGCCAGGTGTTCGCCTTCATGGGCGTCACCGATGTGGAGTTCGTGCGCGCTGAAGGCATCGCGTATTCGCCGAAGCATCGTGAGGATGCGATTGCCGCTGCGCTGGCGACCTTGCCGGAAGCTGAGTTCGCTGAGGCGTAGAGCCACGCCCTGCGTGGCTGAGGAAGCAGAAACACTCCTCCCCACCGCGCCGTTTTCTTCGTCGTTGCGGCGCGGCGCGGAATTTCCCGGTTGTCCCCTCCCCCGACCGGGGGTTCCGCCTGATGGCCCCTTTTGGGGCCATCACCTTTTCTGGGGGTGTGTGCGGAGACACGCGTGGCGTGTCACTACGCGGTTTTGGTGAGCGCGCAGCGCTACGGATCCGTGGGGGTGCAGAGGAGTATGCCTCTCGGGGTGTATTCCACTTCTACGTACGTGCCTACCGCCATCAGGAATTCGTGCAGCCACATGCCGCGCAGGCGCAGGCTGGGGATGAGGGGATCGCCGGGCTCCCAGTCTACGTTTTCGTGGTCCAGCGAATGCACCAGGACGTGCTTGGGTTTGCGCCAGTGTTGTTTTTTGCGCTTGCTGTTGCTGGGGGATGAGGTTGGGGACTTTTGCATGAGCGGGCTCCACGGAAGTTCTCCCTCGCCGGCATGGCGAGGGAGTCGGGAGGCTGAGAAAACCGAGTCAACGCGGTCGCGACGTATTTCCACGAGGGTTTTTTATTCCGTCACCCTCCCGACGCTTTACAACCACTTGGATCTGTTGACTCGGATTTCTCAGGTCCGAGAGCTCACTCTGCGCGGATCGGTTGCGTTACGGAAACCGATCTGGCGCGGCGATTCTAGCGATTTGGCGGGGTTGGCACAGTTTTGGTGACGTGATTGGACCGTTGTGGCGGGAAGCGTTCAATGGGCGTCATTCGTTGTCGTATGCGGCCGGTGTTTTGTTTTGGAATGGGGGTCTCTGTTTGGGTGGGCGTCTGAGGTTGGATGCGACAACGTAGAGCCACGCCCTGCGTGGCTGCTCTTCGTTCGGGCACCGCGATGACACGCGTGGCGTGTCACTACGCTTGGATTCTGGCACCGCGAAGCCACGCAGGGCGTGGCTCTACGCTTCGTTTTTGGTTCATGCGTTAAAGGATGTGGTGGGGTTCACGGCAGTCGTTTGGGAACCGACCCTACCTCGCCCCCAACATCGCGCGTAGTGACACGCCATGCGTGTCATCGAGGTGCCAGAACGGAGCGTATCCACGCAGAGGTTCGTTTGGGGTCATGCGTTACCGGGCGTTGAGTCGTTCACGGCGATCGTTTGGGAACCGATCCCACCGGCAGGGGTGCCGAAACGGAGCGCAGCCACGCAGAGGTTTCGTTTGGGGGTCATGCGTTACCGGGCGTTGAGCCGTCACGGCGATCGTTTGGGAACCGATCCCACCGGCGGGGATGCCCCCGGAATGCCGACGTAGCGCGTCCAGATACAAAAAACCCGCCTTTCGGCGGGTTCTTCGTGAATCAGCTGATGACGTCCAAACCGCCCATGTACGGCTTCAACACATCCGGCACGGTGATGCTGCCGTCCGCGTTCTGGTAGTTCTCCATCACCGCGATCATCGCGCGGCCCACCGCCACGCCCGAACCGTTGAGGGTGTGCACCAGCTCCGGCTTGCCGGTTTCCGGGTTGCGCCAGCGGGCCTGCATGCGGCGGGCCTGGAAGTCGCCGGTGTTGGAACACGAAGAAATCTCGCGGTAGGTGTCCTGCGAGGGCAGCCACACTTCCAGGTCGTAGGTCTTCACCGCCGAGAAGCCCATGTCGCCGGTGCACAGCAGCACCTTGCGGTACGGCAGGCCCAGCTTCTCCAGCACCACTTCGGCGCTGCGGGTCATGCGCTGGTGCTCGGCTTCGCTCTGCTCCGGGGTGCACACGGTCACCAGTTCCACCTTCTCGAACTGGTGCTGGCGGATCATGCCGCGCACGTCGCGGCCGCCGCTGCCGGCTTCAGCGCGGAAGCACAGCGAATGGGCGGTCATGCACAGCGGCAGGCGGTCGGCTTCGACGATTTCATCGCGCACCACATTGGTGAGCGAGACTTCCGAGGTCGGAATCAGGTAACGCGGGGAGTCGCCTACGGCGGTCTTGAACAGGTCGTCCTCGAACTTCGGCAGCTGGCCGGTGCCACGCAGCGAGTCCGGGTTCACCAGCACCGGCACGTTGGTTTCTTCATAGCCGTGCTCACCGGTGTGCAGGTCCAGCATGAACTGGGCCAGCGCGCGGTGCAGGCGGGCGATGGGGCCTCGCAGCACGGTGAAGCGCGAGCCGGAGAGCTTGGCGCCGGTTTCGGCGTCCAGGCGCTGGTGGCGGGCACCGAGCTCCACGTGGTCCAGCACCGGGAAGTCGAAGCTGCGCGGGGTGCCCCAGCGCTTCTGCTCCACGTTCTCGGTTTCGTCCTTGCCGAACGGCACATCCTCGGCCGGCAGGTTGGGAATTTCCTGGGCGATGACCTCGATCTTCTCGCGCAGTTCGTCCAGCGCGATCTCCGAGGCCTTCAGTTCGTCGGCGAAGCCGGCCACTTCGGCCATGATGGCCGAGACGTCCTCGCCCTTGGCCTTGGCCTGGCCGATGGCCTTGGAGCGGCTGTTGCGCAGGCTCTGCAGCTCCTGGGTGCGCACCTGGATGCGCTTGCGGTCCGCCTCCAGCGACGCCAGCCCGGAGACGTCCAGCTCGAAACCGCGCGTACTGCGCAGGCGTTCGGCGAGGTCGGCGGGGTTCTGGCGAAGCAGGGCTGGATCAAGCATGGCAGTGGGGTCGGTACGGGGTGTGGAGGGGGATTATCGCCTGTAATGCGTTTTTCTGCCGCCCGGTTCAGACCGGGCGTGGCAGAATCGGGGTGTTCACCACGGTAAGGCCCATGTCCGCGTCCCGTTCCTCCTCTGGCAAGAACATCACCTTCCACCTGCCCCGCAGCAGCCTGAAGATCGCTGCCGCCGCCTTTGGCGTGGGCATTCTGCTGTTCCTGGCCGTGTGGGCCGGCAACCGCAAGAAGGACTTCTACACCGCCGGCCCGGCGCAGACCCCGCAGCAGGTGGCCGAGGTGGAGCCCCTGCCCGAGCCCTTGGCCGCGGCCGCCGGCTCCAGCGACATGCCCGACGCCAAGGACCTGCCGGCGGAAGACGAAAAGCCGCAGCTGGTGGAAACCACCCCGCCGCCGCCGGCCGCCGCACCGGCTCCGGTGGCTGAGGCCGCCCCGGCCGCCATGGCCCCGGGCGACCGCCCGCAGCCGATTGCCGACCAGTCACCGCCGCCCACCTACCCGGCCGCCGCGCTGCGTCGTGGTGAGACCGGCAGCGTGGTGGTACGCGTGGATGTGGATGCCACCGGATATCCCTCGAACGTCACCATCATCCAGCGCAGTGGCTCGCGCGATCTGGACCGCGCCGCCACCGATGCGGTGCGTCGCTGGCGCTTCACGCCGGCGCAGAGCAATGGTCAGCCGGTGCCGGGCAGCATCGAAGTGCCCTTCGACTTCAAGTCGGAATAACGCGCGGTTCAGTGCCGCGTCATGCCCATGTGCAGGCGCGGCTCATCAAGCTGAACCCTACCGGGAATGCAGTCGCCGCGTTGACGTGATGGTGACACCGACGCAACCGGAAGCGGGCAAGACTGCGGACGTCAACTCGACACGAGGAGTCCGCATATGAGTGTTACCCATACCCATGACATGCACAGCTCGCCGCAGCATCAGCGCGACGTGGTCGATGATCCGGGCCGCCGCCGCACCTCGCCGTGGCTGTGGATGGCGCTGATCGTGGCGATGTTTGCCGCCGCACTGGTCTGGCTGCGCTATGCGAACCCCACCGAGACGGCCAGCGCGCCGGTTGGCGAGCGCATGCTGCCGGCCACGCAAACGCCGGTAGCTGCCACCCCGGCCCAGCGCCAGGTCACGCCGGCCACCACCGAGCGCCGTGCAGCCCCGGCCGTGCGCAACCGCGAGGCGCGTCCGCTGGCGAGCAATGCGAAGCCGAACTATCCGGCCAGCGCGCTGCGCAACGGTTCGGAAGGCAGCGTTGTGGCCAGTCTTAATGTCGACCCGCGTGGCCAGGTGACCGATGCCAGCATCGTGCAGCGCACCGGTACACGTGACCGCGATCTGGACCGTGCCGTGCTGAGCACGGTGCGCGACTGGAAGTTCGAGCCGGCCATGCAGAACGGCCGTGCCGTGGCCAGTGTGGTGCGCGTGCCGGTGGATTTCCGCACGCAGCGCTAAGCAAGGCGTAACGGCGGGGGAGGAGACGGGGGCCATGTGGCCCCCGTCGTTTTTCTGCGCGATGGGTGGCGCGGTGCGTCAGGCGGAAAGGCCGAAACCCGCGCCCCGGGCCAGCCCGTCGAAGTCCGGGAACGAGGTGGCCACGTTGGCGATGTCGTTGATGCGCACTTCACCGGTGCTCAGCTGGCCGGCAATGGCGAAGGCCATCGCGATGCGGTGGTCGCCGTGGCTTTCGATGGTGCCGCTGCCCAGCGCATGGCCGCCGTGGATGGTCGCGCCATCCTCGGTTTCATCCACCTGCACGCCC
>JAEWLO010000278.1 GCA_023457475.1 Pseudomonadota bacterium
ACACCGTCCCGCCAAACCAGAAGACCGTTGCGCACCGGCTTTTCGCCGACATGCGTGAAGCGGCCGGGCAGAGCCCGGCGCTACCAGTAGACCGAACCCCGAGGGCAGTTCGCGCGAGAGCAGTTACGCCAGCAGGCACTCGATCAGGCGCTGGTAAAGTGCCGGCAACGCTTCGAGATCCGCGACCGAGATGTTCTCGTCCACCTGATGGATGCTGGCATTCACCGGGCCGACTTCGATGCACTGGGCACCGAGCGGGGCGATGAAGCGGGCGTCAGAGGTGCCGCCACCGGTGCTTTCCTCCGGAGCCGCGCCGGCGAAGTCACCCAGCACCTGCCGGGCCACGCTGCGCAGCGTGCCCTCGGGCGTATAGAGAGGTTCACCGCTGCGGTGCCACTTCAGTGTGTACTCCAGCGCGTGTCGGTCCAGCAGCGCGGTGATCTCGGCTTCCAGCTTCGGCGCGTTCCAGTGCGGGTTGTAGCGCAGGTTGAACAGCACCTGCAGTTCGCCTGGAATCACATTGTTCGCGCCGGTGCCGGCGTGGATGTTGGACACCTGCAGGCTGGTCGGCGGGAAACTTTCGAAACCGTCGTCCCAGTGCCGCGCGGTCAACTCGGCCAGCACCGGTGCCGCGAGGTGGATGGGGTTGCGTGCCTTGTGCGGATACGCCACATGGCCCTGCACGCCCTTCACCGTCAGCGTCGCCGAGAGGCTGCCGCGCCGCCCCACCCGCAACAGGTCGCCGAGGACGGCGGTCGAGGACGGCTCGCCGGTGATGCACCAGTCGATGCGCTGGCCGCGCTCGCGGAAGATCTCCGCCACCCGGCGCACACCGTCGATGGCATCGCCTTCCTCGTCGCTGGTCAGCAGCACCGCCAGCGTACCCGGATGATCCGGGTGTGCCGCCACGAACTGCTCCGCCGCCACCACGAACGCCGCCACGCTGCCCTTCATGTCGGCCGCGCCACGCCCGTACAGCACGCCATCGCGCACCTCCGGAACGAACGGATCGCTGCGCCAGGCCTCGCGCGGGCCCGGTGGCACCACGTCGGTGTGGCCCAACAGCACCAGCACCGGTTCGCCCTGGCCGTGCGTGGCCCAGAGGTTGTCGACCGCACCGAGCCGCAGGTGCTCGCACTGGAAACCGGCCGCTTCAAGGCGACCGGCCAGCAGGGCCTGGCACCCCGCGTCCTCCGGCGTGACCGAAGGACGCGCGATCAGGTCGCAGGTGAGCGCCACGACATCGTTCACGCGCCCACCCCGAACCGCTGCTTGAACCCGTTGTCGCTGAACCCCTGGGTCACTGTTCCGTCGGCGGTCACCACCACCGGGCGCTTGATCAGTTGCGGATACTCTCGCAGCAGCAGTTTCCATTCGGCGTCGGAATCGGCCGCCTTGCGGTTGTCCGGCAGCTGACGCCAGGTAGTGGACGAACGGTTCACCATTGCCGACAGGCCACCGAGCTGCGCCGCCCACGCCATGAGCGTCTCCGGCGACGGTTTGTGCTCGCGGTAATCCACGAAGGTGTGGGCAACACCGAAGCGGTCCAGCCACTTGGTGGCCTTCTTGCAGGTGTCGCAGTTCTTCAGCCCGTAGAGGGTGGTCTGGGTCATGGTCAGGTCATGGCGGACATCAGGTGGAAAATCATACCCCAGCCCCCTTGCCCGGCTGTCCGTCCAGTTGCGAAAGCAGCATCCGCTGCCAGGAATGCAGTCCGGCCTGCAGGGGCGGCGACGGGCCCAGCAGGGGTGCGCCGGAAGCGTCCACCAGCTCGCTCAGCCGGGCCGTCATGAATTCACGCAGCACCGCCAACGACGGGGTGTACGGCTGTGAACTGATCGGATTGGCCGCTTCGAGGTGACGGTACAGCGTGTCCATGGAGAGCAGAACGCGCACCTGCGTCGCCAACGGCGGTCTCGCGCTCCCCAGTTGCATCGACACGATCAGTGCATCGGCCGCGGCCAGTGCCTGATCGCGCGCCGCGCACGGGCCGCCTCCCTCCTCCGCCAGGCCCTCCACCGCCCGCTGGAACCGCAACAGCCGAGGACAGGGTTCCGCGCCACGCGGTGCGAAGCGCGTTCGTACCAACCCCGCCTGCCCTGCCAGCCAATCGAGGTAACACGGAACGGCATGGCGCAGATGCCCGCTGCAGTCCCCCCGTGTGCGTCCGCTCGTGAGGTCGGCGTCGCGGGGGCCGGGCACATTCACCTCGTCGATGCATCGCCTGAGGAGCTGCGCGACCGAGCGCTCCCGCTCGTTGGCCGTCGGGCTTGCCCGGCAGGCATCGGGAAGTGCTGCCAGCCGGTGCAGATAGTGAGCGGCATGACGCGCAAGCAGTGCAAGCGTGGTGCTTTCGCAGCGGCCCAGGAACCCGGGTTGCCGCAGCAGCAGCATATGAACGGTGGTCACCAGCTTGTCCGCTGCGGTGCGCGGTGACAACGCGCCTGCAGCGGCCACCACGCGTCCTTCCGCTGCCCGCAGGGTGCTGATGAGGCCGAACACGACCTCCGGCCCGTTCAGCGGCAGATGCAACTGGCTGCGCAGCTCGGCGCGGAAACGGGGCTCGAGGTGGTCGCAGATCAAGCGCTCGCACATCGGCCGCAACGGGGGGTAGGTGATCAGTTCGCCCAGATGGAACATGATCACGCCACAGGTTTCCAGCTTGAAAAACGCCTTCCGTTCGATCAGGTCACCGCACAGCGTGGCCGCCTCCACCAGCAGCCCCGGGTCGAAGTCGAGTTCGCTGCGCTCCCGCCATACCCGGCAGAGCACATGCAGCACTTTGCCCAGCGAACAGTTATCAAGCGAGAACGCCGCACGTAGCGCACCGTACCGGCTGCAGTGGCGAAGCGCGTCGATCAGCGTCTGCTGGTCGGCGATCACCGTGCTGAAGTCCCGCTGCGTCGCCAGTCGCGAATACAGAGCCGCCACGGTCTCCATCGGCCGTGGTGCAGACAGCGCGGGCGGGCGCGCGCCATTGAACAACTGGTTCAGAACAAGCCGCTCCAGTGCGACACGGTCCACCGCAGAAGGCAATGGAGCCGGCATCGAAGAGGGCGGCCGCAGCCGGGACGGCGACGGAGAGCGGGAACCAACAACGTCCATGGAACACCTTGGGCAGTGGCGGGGAGGCTTCGCGATGCCCCCCACCCTAGTCACCCTGCCCGTCTACGTCCGGCCGAAGCCTTCAAGGTGTGACGACGTTTGCGAAGCGCCACGTTCAGAGCGTGGCACTTGCGACATTCAATCAGCCAGACCGCGCAACAGGTCGTTGACGCTGGTCTTGCTGCGGGTCTTTGCATCGACCTGCTTGACGATCACCGCGCAGTACAGCGAGTGAGTGCCGTCCTTGCTCGGCAGCGAGCCGGACACGACAACGCTGTACGGCGGGATGTAGCCATAGCTGACCTCGCCGGTTGCGCGGTTGTAGATGCGGGTGCTCTGGCTCAGGAACACGCCCATGCCGATCACGCTGTGATGGCCCACCACCACGCCTTCCACCACTTCCGAACGGGCACCGATGAAGCAGTGGTCCTCGATGATGGTCGGACTTGCCTGAAGCGGTTCCAGCACACCGCCGATGCCGGCTCCGCCGGACAGGTGGCAGTGCTTGCCGATCTGCGCGCACGAACCCACCGTGGCCCAGGTGTCGACCATGGTGCCCTCGCCCACGTAAGCGCCGATATTGGTGAAACTCGGCATCAACACCACATCCTTGCCGAAATAGGTACCACGGCGCGCGATGGCGCCGGGCACGACGCGCACCCCGAGCTTGCGGAAATCGGCCTCTTCGAACGCGCCGAAGCGCGCTTCCACCTTGTCCCAGAACGGTGCCGGATACGCTTCGACGAGTTCCATCTGGTTGACGCGGAAATACAGCAGCACCGCCTTCTTCAACCATTCGTTGACCTTCCAGCCGCCCTTGCCGTCGGGTTCGGCGACACGGAACTCGCCGCTTTCCAGACCCTCGATCGCACGCTCGACCAGGGGCGCCGTCGAGCCCTCCACCTCTTCCGGCGTGAGCATCGCGCGCCGTTCCCAGGCGCTGTCGATGACGAACTTCAACTCGGCATGCGGATCCGGCTTGCGCGCCGCGCGCCGGACCGGCTTCGACGCTTCCGGCGACGCCTGCTTCACTGCCGGCTGCGTCACGGCAGCGCTCCTCTTCGGTG
>JAEWLO010000279.1 GCA_023457475.1 Pseudomonadota bacterium
TCCCCGCGCCTTCGGCGCGCCCCCTTGAACACCAAGGGGGCTCTCCACCCGAGAGATTTGCCTGGTTTGGGCGAGCAGCCGGGCAGAGCCCGGCTCTACGAGCAATCCGAACGTCAGGAGACATGGCTTGCCTGTCCGTCGATGTAGATGCTGGGCTGGCGGGGGCCGGAGGGGCCTGACGGGACTGTTGAAAACATGGATGTTTTCGACAAGCCCCCATGGATGGGTTCACGGCGTGTCCCGGCAGGCCCCACCGGGCCCCGCCCCTCGATAGCAATGAATAGCTGCTGTCGGCAGCGACCTTTGGCACAGGCCTTGCAGCACTCCCCGCAACATCCCGTGGGAGTGCGTCATGCCCAACTTGATTTCCGACTATCTGGGGGTCCATGCCCAGGCCATGCCGTTGCGGGAGCAGCGGATGAAGCTGATCGCCAGCAATCTGAGCAATGCCGACACCCCCGGGTACAAGGCCCAGGACCTGGACTTCGATGCCGCCCTGCGCAATGCCCAGGGGCTGGACAGCAATGGACTGATGCAGTCCACCAACGAGCAGCACTTCCTGACCGGGAACGGCCTGAACCCGTTCCAGATCACCAAGGAAGGCGTGCAGCCCAGCCTGGACGGCAATACCGTTGACCCCGATGCCGAACGCGCCGCCTATGGCCGCGCCGCGCTGGAGTACCGCGCCTCGCTGAGCTTCGTCGAATCCAAGGTGCGCTCCATGCTCACCGCGATCACGGGGCAGTAAGCCATGAGCAACCTGCCCATCTTCGATATCGCCGGCTCCGCGCTGCAGGCCCAATCCGTGCGCATGAGCACACTGGCCTCCAACCTGTCCAATGCCGACACCATTTCCGGCTCCGCCGACACGGTATACAAGCCGCTGGAGCCCATCTTCCAGGCCGTCACCAGTCGCACCGATCCCAACATCACCACGGTGCAGGTGAAGGAAATCAGCCAGAGCGACGCCGCGCCGATCAAGCGCTACGAGCCGGGCCACCCGCTGGCGGATGCCGATGGCTACATCTACCAGCCCGACGTCGATCCCGTCGCGCAGATGGTCAATCTCATCTCCACCTCGCGCAACTACCAGGCGGGCGTGGAAATGCTGACCACCGCCAAGGAACTGGCACTGGCCACCCTGACCATGGGTCGCTGACCCACCCTCCTCCAGGACATTCCGTCATGAGCACCACCAGCGGCGTCGGCACCAGTTCCGACATCTACAGCGCACTGGGCCTGACCGCGCCCAACAGCGATACCACCAAGAAGAAGGACACGCTCGACCAGGCCGACTTCATGCGCCTGATGACCGAGCAGCTGCAGCACCAGGATCCGCTCAAGCCGATGGACAACACCCAGATGGTGGCGCAGATGGCGCAGCTGTCGCAGGTGCAGGGCATCAACGACCTGAACACCACGGTGAAGGGCTTCCAGGAAGCGATGGCCGGCGACCAGGTGCTGCGCGGTGCCGCGCTGGTGGGCCACGAAGTGCTGGTCCCGTCGACGCAGTGGCAGCTGGAAACGGAAGGCGACACCAGCGGAATGGTCGCCGCTCCGGGTGCGGGCTACGTCAACGTGGACATTACCGACGCCAACGGCATCAAGGTGAGCACCGTGACGGTGGAAGCCAAACAGGCCGCTGAAGTGACCTTCAACTGGGACGGCAAGGACGCCAATGGCGACCGTCTGCCGGCCGGCAAGTACACGTTGGCCGCAACCCATACCGACACCGCCGGTACCCAGACCAAGCTGAGCACCTACGTGGAGGCTCCGGTCGAGAGCGTCACCGTCGGCTCCGATGGCCTCTACCTCAACCTTAAGGGCTTGGGCACCGCCCCGCTCGACTACGTGCTGCGCGTCAGCTGACCTTCCGTACCGCATACCAGGAGAATCCCCATGGGCTTCAACATTTCGCTGTCCGGCATCAATGCCGCGAACCAGGACCTCAACGTCACCGCCAACAACATCGCCAACGTCAACACGACCGGCTTCAAGGAGTCCCGCTCGGAGTTCGCCGACCTGTTCTCGGCCACCAGCTACGGTCTGTCCAAGAACGCGATCGGCTCGGGCGTGCGCCTCAGCAACGTGGCCCAGCAGTTCTCGCAGGGCAACAACGAGCAGACCGGTCGCAGCCTGGACATGGCCATTTCCGGTGAAGGCTTCTTCACCATGAACATGAACGGCGCACGCGTCTATTCGCGCGCCGGCAATTTCCAGACCGACCAGGCCGGCTATGTCACCAACCCGCAGGGTGCACGCCTGCAGGTGTTCGCACCGAATGCGGATGGCACCAGCTTCGACGCCGGTCGCCTGACCGACCTGCAGCTGCTCACCACCGACAGCCCGCCGAAGCAGACCGCCCTGGTCAACACCGCCTTCACCCTGCCGGCCAATGCGGCCGAGCCCACCGTGGCGGTCTTCGACCCCACCAACTCCAACAGCTACAGCCATTCCACCGGTGGCGTCACCGTGTACGACTCGCTGGGCGTGAGCCACACCCAGACGTCGTACTTCGTGAAGACCGCCAACCCCAACGAGTGGCAGGTCTACAACTACGTCGACGGCCAGGCCGCCGGCACGCCGACCACGCTGAACTTCAACAACTCCGGCGCCCTCATCCAGCCGGCCAACGGCCAGATCGTGATGGACCCGTTCACCCCCACCACCGGTGCCGGCACGCTGGCGATGACCCTGGACATCAGCGGGTCCACGCAGTACGGCGAGAAGTTCGCGCTGCGCAACACGCAGCAGGACGGCTACGCGGCCGGCAAGCTCAACGAAATCACCGTGTCCGAGGAAGGCATCGTGTTCGCCCGCTACTCCAACGGCGACGACAAGCCGCTGGGCCAGGTCGCGCTGACCACGTTCAACAACGCACAGGGCCTGGAAGCCAAGGGCAACAATCTGTGGGTGGAGACCTTCAACTCGGGCACGCCGCGCACCGGCGCGCCGGACAGCTCCAACCTGGGCAAGGTCCAGGCTGGCTCGCTGGAGGCCTCCACGGTCGACCTGACCGAGCAGCTGGTCAACATGATCACCGCCCAGCGCAACTTCCAGGCCAACTCGCAGATGGTCTCCACCATGGACCAGATCACCCAGACCATCATCAACATCCGTTGATGAGCCGCTGACGACCGTTAGGGAACACGCTCATGGACAAGGCGCTCTACGTTGCGATGACCGGTGCACGCGCCTCCCTGCAGGCGCAGGGCACGCTGTCGCACAACCTGGCCAACACCGACACGCCCGGATTCAAGGAAGCCCTCGCCAACACCGAGGCCTTCCCGGTCAAGGGCACCGGCTACGCCTCGCGCGTGGACGCCCTGCACGTGGACGCCGGCTTCAACCGTCGCCAGGGGGCACAGCACATCACCGGCAATCCGCTGGATCTGTCGCTGCAGGCAGGCAACTGGCTGGCCGTGCAGGCACCCGCCGGCGGCGGCGAGGCCTACACACGGGGAGCGTCCCTGTCGATCACGCCCAACGGCCAGCTGGTGACTGCGGGTGGCCATGCCGTACTGGACGAGAACGGAGCCCCGATCGCCATTCCGCCGCACCAGGCGATGGACATCGGCAACGACGGCACGATCTCGATCATTCCGCTCGGGGAAGGCCCGCAGACCATGGCCAACATCGGACGGATCCGCGTGGTGGCCGCCGAGGATGCCCGACTGGAACGCGGCCTGGATGGGCTGATGCGCAACACCGACCCGCAGCAGCCGTTCGTGCAGGCCCAGGGCAAGTCGCTGGAAAGCGGCCAGCTGGAAGGCAGCAACGTGGATGCAGCGGGCGCCCTGGTGCAGATGATCCAGCTGCAGCGCCAGTACGAAATGCAGGTGAAGGTCATCAAGCACGGCGACGAAAACGCCCGCAGCGCCAACACCCTGCTCCGCCTGGGCGGCTGATCCCCCGCCGCGTCGGGTTTCCGGCGCGGTTCTGGCACGCCGCATGCATCACCCCTGATAACCGCTCAACAGGAACACCGCCATGAACCAGGCACTGTGGATCGCCAAAACCGGACTGGACGCGCAGCAGACGCGCATGTCGGTGGTCTCCAACAACCTCGCCAACACAAACACGACCGGCTTCAAGCAGGACCGTGCAAGTTTCGAGGACCTGCTGTACCAGCAGGTGCGTCAGCCCGGCGGTGCCTCCTCGGCGCAGACCCAGCTGCCCACCGGCCTGCAGCTGGGCACCGGTGTGCGCGTGGTCTCCACCTCCAAGAACTTCGACCAGGGCAGCCAGCAGCAGACCGGCCGCGCGCTGGACGTCATGGTCAACGGCCGCGGCTTCTTCGAGGTGCAGATGCCGGACGGCAGCTCGGCCTACACCCGCGATGGCTCCTTCCAGCGCAACCAGAACGGCGAGCTGGTCACCAACAGCGGCTACCCGGTACAGCCGGGCATCCAGATTCCCGAAGGTGCCCAGTCGCTCACGATCGGCACCGACGGCACCATCAGCGTGAAGATGGCCGACGACGCCGCGTCGGTGGAAATCGGCGCGCTCACCCTCACCGACTTCGTCAACCCGGCCGGCCTGCAGGCCCGCGGTGAAAACCTGTTCCTGGAAACCACCGCATCGGGCCCTGCCCAGAACGGCAACCCGGGTCTGAACGGCCTGGGCGGCGTGGTCCAGGGTGCGCTGGAAGGCAGCAACGTCAACGTCGTGGAAGAGCTGGTGTCGATGATCGAAACCCAGCGCGCCTACGAAATGAACGCCAAGGCCATCTCCACCACCGACTCCATGCTCGGCTACCTCAACAACAACGTCTGATCGGTCTGAAACGGGACCCTGCCATGTCACTGCACACCCTCTTCCGCCTGATGTTTGCCAGCGCCGCGGTCGCCCTGCTGGGCGGCTGCGTGATCGCAGGCGATGTCCGCCCCTATCCGGCCATGGCCCCGGTCACCCCCGTGATGGCACCGCAGGCCGCGCCGACCGCAGGCGCCATCTATGCGGCCGGCCCCGGCCTGCAGCTGTACTCGGACCGGCGCGCGCGCGATGTCGGCGACCTGCTGACCATCACGCTGACCGAAAGCACCACCGCATCCACCACGGCCAATACCAGCACCGACAAGAAGTCCAACCTGGCCATCGGTACGCCGACGATCTTCGGCGCACCGGTCACCCTGGGCGGCAAGGACGTGCTCAGCGCCACCGCAACCGGCTCGCGCGACTTCGAAGGCAAGGGCAACAGCGCGCAGAGCAACCGACTGCAGGGCAGCGTGACGGTGACGGTGATGCAGCGCCTGCCCAACGGCAACCTGGTGGTCCAGGGAGCGAAGAATCTGCGCCTGAACCAGGGCGACGAACTGGTGCAGGTGCAGGGCATCGTGCGCGCGGCGGACATCTCCCCGGACAACACCATCGCCTCCAGCCGCGTGGCCGATGCCCGCATCGTGTACGGCGGTCGTGGGCCGGTGGCGCAGTCCAATGCCATGGGCTGGCTGAGCCGGTTCTTCAACTCGGCGTTGACGCCGTTCTGAGGTTGGATATGAAGCTCTTCTCTCTTCGGATGGATGTTCAGCCACGCAGGGCGTGGCTCTACGTCGCACGTGCCGTGGTTGCCGTGGCGGCGATGCTCGCCGTGGTCGCGCCCGCCTCGGCCGAGCGCATCAAGGACCTGGCGCAGGTCGGTGGCGTGCGTGGCAACGCGCTGGTCGGCTACGGCCTGGTGGTGGGTCTGGATGGCAGCGGCGACCGCACCAGCCAGGCTCCCTTCACCGTGCAGAGCCTGAAGAACCTGCTCGGCGAGCTCGGCGTCAATGTGCCGGCCAACGTCAACCCACAGCTGAAGAACGTGGCCGCCGTGGCGATCCACGCCGAGCTGCCGCCGTTCGCCAAGCCGGGCCAGCCGATCGACATCACCGTGTCCTCGATCGGCAATGCCGTGTCGCTGCGCGGCGGTTCGCTGCTCATGGCACCGCTGCGCGGTGCCGATGGCCAGGTCTATGCCATCGCCCAGGGCAACCTGGTGGTCGGCGGCTTCGGTGCACAGGGCAAGGACGGTTCGCGCGTGTCGGTCAATGTGCCCAGCGTCGGCCGCATTCCGAATGGAGCCACCGTCGAGCGCGCCCTGCCCGACGTCTTCAGCGCCGGCGGCGACATCACTCTCAACCTGCACCAGAACGACTTCACCACCGTCTCGCGCATGGTGACCGCACTCAACGCCGCGTTCGGCGAGGGGGCTGCGCGCGCCATCGACGGTGTCACCGTTGCCGTGCAGTCGCCCAGCGATCCGGGCGCGCGCATCGGCATGCTGGCCCGCATCGAGAACCTGGAACTCACCCCCGGCAGCGCCCCGGCCAAGGTGGTGGTGAATTCCCGCACCGGCACCGTGGTCATCGGCGCGCAGGTGCGCGTGGGTGCCGCCGCGATCTCGCATGGCTCACTCACCGTGACCATCAACGAGAACCTCAACGTCAGCCAACCCAACGCCCTGGCCGGCGGCCAGACCGTGGTCACGCCGCAGTCCACCGTGAGCGCGACGGCCGATGGCAGCCGCATGTTCAAGTTCAACGGCGGCACCACGCTCGATGAGATCGTGCATGCGGTCAATGCCGTCGGCGCGGCCCCGGGCGATCTGATCGCGATCCTGGAAGCGCTCAAGCAGGCCGGTGCGCTGAGCGCCGAGCTCGAGGTGATCTGATGCGCATTCAACCGGCACTGGAACTCAATCCCGCCCAGCCCAACAGCCCGGCCAAGGTCGACAAGGTTGCCCGGCAGCTGGAAGGTCAGTTCGCGCAGATGCTGGTGAAGAGCATGCGCGATGCCAGTTTCGGTGATTCGCTGATGCCCGGCGAGAACCAGATGTTCCGTGACATGTACGACCAGAAGATTGCCGAGGCGATGACGCGGGGTCGTGGCCTGGGGCTGTCGGCGATGATCACCCGCCAGCTGGGCGGCGGCGAAACCGAAGCCGCCAAGCCCACCGATACGCGGCTGGACCCGGCAACCGCACTGCGTGCCTACCGCGTCAACGCGCCGGCCGCCGCACCGACGTCCCTGCCGGGCACCACCTCCCCCGCGGCCGCCCCGGACGAAGCCGATCTGCTGCAGCAGTTGAACGGCCAGGATCCGTCCGCCGTGCTGCTGCCGATGGAGCGCGCGCTGGACCTGATCGCCGGTCGCGAAACCAGCCAGATGCACGCCGCCATCGGGCGCAGCACGCCGTACGCGGGCGTCGCCGATGTCAGCGAGGACGTGAGCGCCATGGCCGACGACCGCTGGAGCGGCGTCAATGCACCGGCGCGCAGCCCGGTGGACACCATGGCCGCGAGCACCGCCGCCGCCCAGCTTGGCCCGCATACGCCCGAAGGCTTCGTGGCCAGCATCTGGGGCCATGCCCAGCAGGCCGCGCGCGAGCTCGGCGTGGATGCCAAGGCGCTGGTCGCCCAGGCCGCGCTGGAAACCGGCTGGGGCCGCAAGCTCATCCAGCGCAACGGGGGAGCCGGCAGCTCGCACAACCTGTTCGGGATCAAGGCCAGCGGCTGGAGCGGCGAACGGGCGACCACCGGAACCCACGAGTACGTGGACGGTGTACGCCGTAACGAAACCGCCAGCTTCCGGGCCTACGGCTCGGTGGGCGAGAGCTTCGCCGACTATGTGAAGCTGCTCAAGAACAGCCCGCGCTACCAGAACGCCCTGCAGGCCGGCACCAACGTGCGCGGCTTCGCGCAGGGCCTGCAGCGCGCCGGCTACGCCACCGACCCGAGCTACGCGGCCAAGATCGCCGCGATCGCCGGCGGCCCGACCATCGAGCGTGCCGTTGCCGCCGTGGACGACGCCAGCCAGCGCCTGGGTCGCACCTTTGCCAGCACCGCCAGCCCGACCGGGCTGGGTGCCATCCGTCGTTGAGGTAACCCATGTCCGTACTCTCCACCGGTACCAGCGCCCTGCTCGCCTTCCAGCGCGCCCTGGCAACGACCAGTCACAACGTCGCGAACATCAACACGCCCGGTTACAGCCGGCAGAAGGTGGATTTCACCACCGCCACCCCGCAGAACCTGGGCTACGGCGACGTCGGCAATGGCACGCGCATCTCCGACATCCGCCGGGTGGCCGACCAGCTGGCGATCTCGCGGCTGCTGGACGGCAGCGGTGAGCTGGCGCGGCTGAAGCAGCTGTCCACCCTCGCCGACCGCGTCGACAGCCTGTTCTCCGATACCGCCACCAGCGTCTCGGGGGTGTGGTCGAGCTTCTTCGATACGGTCAGCGGGCTGTCCTCGAACGCGTCCGGCACCGCCGATCGGCAGAACATGCTCGACTCGGCCGGCAACCTGGTTTCGCGCTTCAAGCAGCTCAATGAAAGCCTCAACGGCCTCAACGCCGAGGTCAACAACGGCCTGATCGCCGGGGCCTCGGAAGTGAACCGGCTGGCTGCGGAAATCGCCCAGATCAACGGTGCGATCGGCAGCAACGCGAACAACGCCGCGCCGGACCTGCTGGACCGCCGCGACCAGCTCATCGCCAACCTGATCGGTTACACCGGCGGCACCGCGGTGATGCAGGACGGCGGCTTCATGAACGTCTACACGGCCGGCGGCCAGGCGCTGGTGGTGGGTACCAGTGCCACCAAGGTCACCACGGTCACCGACCCCTACCAGCCCGAACGGCTGCAGCTGGCCCTGGAAACCCAGGGCCAGAAGATCACCCTGGACCCCAGGAATCTCGGGGGACAGATCGGTGGCCTGCTGGAGTTCCGCGAAACCGTGCTGACGCCGACCCAGGCCGAACTGGGCCGGCTGGCGGTGGGCCTGGCCAGCAGCTTCAACGATACCCACCACCTGGGTGTGGACCTGTACGGCAACATGGGCGGGGATTTCTTCAGCTTCGGCAGCCCGCGCATCACCGGCAATGCCGGCAACACCGGTACGGCCAACTTCAGCACCGCCTATGGCGATCTGTCCAAGCTGGACGGGCAGAACGTAATGCTGCAGTTCAACGGCACCACCTGGCAGGCCACCCGGGCCGACACCGGCGCGGCCATTCCGATGACCGGCACCGGCACCGCCGCCGATCCGCTGGTGATCAACGGCGTCGAGTTGGTGATGTCCGGCGCGCCCGCCGCCAACGACCGTTTCCTGCTGCAGCCGACCGCCGGCGTGGCCGGCAGCCTGTCGGTCGCGATCACGGACACCTCGCGCATCGCCGCCGCCGCCCCGATCAAGGGCGTGGCCGGGCTCACCAACACCGGCACCGGAAAGCTCACTGGCGTGGCCGTCACCGATGCGGCCAACGCCAACCTGCGCAACCCGTCGGCGATCGTGTTCACCAGCGCCACGGAGTACACCATCGACGGCACCGGCCCTTTCACCTACAGCGCGGGTTCCAACATCAGCGCCAACGGCTGGAGCTTCGTGCTGGATGGCGCGCCGAAGGTCGGCGACACGTTCAACATCACTCCGACGCCGGCCGGTTCCAGTGACAACAGCAACGCCCTGCTGCTGGCCAAGGTCGAAGACGCCAAAGCCTTCAACGACGGCACGGTCACGCTCAACGGCGCACTGGGGGGGCTGACCACCCTGGTCGGCTCTGCCGCCCGCGCCGCCGATTATTCGCTGCAGGCGCAGCAGGTCATCACCGACCAGGCGCAGGCGGCACGCGACTCCATCTCGGGGGTGAACCTCGACGAGGAAGCGGCGGACATGCTCCGCCTGCAGCAGGCCTACCAGGCCGCTTCGCAGCTGATTTCCACTGCCGACACCATGTTCCAGACCATCCTGGGGGCCGTATCGCGATGAACAATCGAATCTCCACCGGGATGATGTTCAACCAGTCCGTCAATCTCATGCTGGCCAAGCAGAGCAAGATGAACCACCTGGAACAGCAGCTGGCCACCGGCAAGAAGCTGGTGAGCGCGAAAGATGACCCGGTCGCCGCGGGCACCGCGGTCGGGCTGGATCGTGCCGTGGCCGAACTGGAGCGTTTCGAACGCAACGGCGACGTGGTGCAGAACCGCCTGGGCCTGCAGGAAAACGCGCTGGCACAAGCCGGCGACATGATGGCGCACATCAGTGAACTGACCATCCAGGCCAACAATCCTGCCTTGTCGGCTGCGGATCTGAAGGCGATCGCCTCGGAACTCAAGTCCGTGCAGGAAGGGCTGCTGGCATTGGCCAACAGCACCGACGGCAGCGGCCGCTACCTGTTCGGCGGCACCAGCGATGGCTCCGCCCCCTTCACCCTCAGCAACGGCGTGGTCAGCTACAACGGCGACCAGACCCAGCGCCAGGTGGAAGTGGCACCGGACACCTTCGTCAAGGACGTGTTGCCCGGCAGCGAGGTCTTCCTGCGCATCCGCACCGGCGACGGCACCCTGGATGGCAGTGCGGCCGCCGGCAACACCGGTACCGGCGTGCTGACCACGTTCAGCCGCGACGCGGCGTCCGGCAGCTGGAACGGTGGCGACTACACGGTCCGCTTCACCGCCGCAGACACCTACGAGGTGGTCGATGCCACCAACACCGTGGTCAAGACCGGCACCTTCAAGGCCGGTGAGGACATCACCTTCGAGGGCGTGTCGATGCGTATCGCCGGACAGCCGGCCGCCGGCGACAGCTTCGGCGTCGGTGCCGCGGGTACCCGCGACATCTTTGCCACGCTGGACGGTCTGATCAGCGCCCTGGAAACCGATGCGGCCGACCCCACCGCCGTTGCCCGCCAGCAGAACCTGCTGCAGGCCGGCCTGCGCGACGTGGGCCGCGCGTCGGACAGCTTCATCGACGCGCGTGCCGCCGGCGGCGCGCAGCTCAAGGCGATCGACGACGCCGGGGCGCTGCGGGATGCGAACAGCGTCACACTTAAAACCACCCTGTCGGCGATGCGCGACCTGGACTATGCCGAAGCCATCGGCCAGTACCAGCTCGAGCAGATCTCGCTGCAGGCCGCGCAGACCATCTTCACGCAGATGCAGCAGATGAGCCTGTTCAACGCCATCCGCTGACGCCGGAAGGGGCCTGGAAGCCCCGCCCCGCCAAGCGCTGCGCGCGCCGACCGGCACTGAACCGGAACGCGCCACGACCGACCATCACCCCGCCCGGGTGATGTTTTCGGCGTTTTTCCTCAAGCATCGCGCCCAACCGCCGTTATCCCTCCTGCAAGCACTGCGTCGTCCCTCCGCCGCAGGCACTGCGTCAGTCCGGGTGCACGCCGCGGCCGGACACTGCCCACAGGAAACAGATACATGGCACAAGTAATCAATACCAACGTGATGTCGCTGAATGCACAGCGCAATCTGTCGACCAGCGGTTCCAGCCTGGCCACGACGATCCAGCGCCTGTCGTCGGGTCTGCGCATCAACAGCGCCAAGGACGACGCGGCAGGTCTGGCCATTTCCGAACGTTTCAGCACCCAGATCCGGGGCCTGGACGTGGCCGTCCGCAATGCCAATGACGGCATCTCGCTGGCCCAGACCGCCGAAGGCGCGATGGTCGAAATCGGCAACAACCTGCAGCGCATCCGTGAGCTGTCGGTGCAGTCGGCCAATGCCACCAACTCCGACAGCGACCGCGAGGCGCTGAACGCCGAAGTGAAGCAGCTGACCTCGGAAATCGACCGCGTTTCCCGCCAGACCAACTTCAACGGCACCAAACTGCTGGACGGTTCGTTCTCCGGCGCGCTGTTCCAGGTCGGTGCCGATTCGGGCCAGACCATCGGCATCAACAGCATCGTCAACGCCAGCACCTCGGCACTCGGCAGCGGCAAGTACGTGGCTGCGCAGACCTCCGACGATCCGGTCCTGGACGGCACCGCGACTGCGGCCGGCAAGGTCGGTGGCATGCAGATCAATGGCACCACCATTGAAGACGTGGCCGTTGCCATTGGCGACAAGGCGGAAGACATCAGCAAGAAGCTGGTCAACGCCATCAACGACAAGATGGACCAGACCGGCGTCTACGCCTCGGTCAGCAAGACCGGTGAGATGACCCTGACCTCGCTGAAGTCCGGCAAGGACCTGACCTTCACTGCGGCGACGAGCACCGCTGCCGGGCTGGACGTCGCCTTCGATGGCCTCGCTGCCGCCACCGCGACCGCGAACGACACCGTCAGCGGTGTGGACATCTCCTCCGTGGCAGGTGCCCAGAAGGCGCTGTCGATCGTCGACGACGCCCTGAAGTCGGTCAACTCCTCGCGTGCCGACATGGGTGCGATCCAGAACCGCTTCACCTCGACCATCGCCAACCTGAACACCACCTCGGAAAACCTGTCCGCCTCGCGCAGCCGTATCCGCGATACCGACTACGCCAAGGAAACCGCCGAACTGACCCGCACGCAGATCCTGCAGCAGGCCGGTACCGCGATGCTGGCCCAGGCCAACCAGTCGCCCTCGAGCGTGATGAGCCTGCTGCAGGGCTGATTCCTGCACCGGTTGTTGGAACAGAGAACCCCGCCTGGCGCGGGGTTTTCTGCTGCCTGGAAAAAAATTCTTGACACAAGCCTAAAGGTTCGGGACGGGGTGTCGTTATTGTTTTCAACCAGGGCACAACGCCCAATGCCTCCCCCGGGGCACCCCAATCCACCGCTTCAAGTTTGTCTTCCAGGAGAACGGAAATGGCACAAGTCATCAACACCAATGTGATGTCGCTGAACGCACAGCGCAACCTGTCGACCAGCGGTTCCAGCCTCGCCACCACCATCCAGCGCCTCTCCTCCGGCCTGCGCATCAACAGCGCCAAGGACGACGCCGCCGGCCTGGCCATCTCCGAGCGTTTCAGCACCCAGATCCGCGGCCTGGACGTCGCCGTCCGCAACGCCAACGACGGCATCTCGCTGGCCCAGACCGCCGAAGGCGCGATGGTGGAAATCGGCAACAACCTGCAGCGTATCCGCGAACTGTCGGTGCAGTCGGCCAATGCGACCAACTCCGAAAGCGATCGCGAAGCACTGAACGCCGAAGTGAAGCAGCTGGTCTCGGAAATCGACCGCGTCTCCCGCCAGACCAACTTCAACGGCACCAAGCTGCTGGATGGTTCGTTCTCCGGCGCGCTGTTCCAGGTCGGTGCCGATTCGGGCCAGACCATCGGCATCAGCAGCATCGTCAACGCCAGCGCCAGTGCGCTGGGCGGTGCCAAGTTCGACACCGGATCGTTCACCCTGGCCCAGGGCACCGCCAACGGCGATGTCAAGATCACCGGCATGGCCATCACCGGTGCCGACGGCAAGTCCTATACCCTGTCCGACATCGAAGTGAAGGCCGGTGCGGATCTGGCCGCCACCCAGAAGGCCGCTGCCACCGCCGTGGCAGCCGCCATCAACGAGAAGATGGACATGACCGGCGTCTACGCCGAAGCGGGTACCGCCGGCGCCATTTCGCTGACCTCGGTCAAGAACAACGTCACCGACACCGGCACCTTCAATGCCATCAACGTCACCTTCGGCAGCGTAGGTACGACCACGGGCGTGGCCCTGCCGGGGACCGCCTACGCTCCGACCAATGCCGCCGCGCAGGCCCTGTTGAAGACCAACTATGCCAGCGACCTGAACATCTCCTCGGTGGAAGGTGCCCAGCAGGCCCTGTCGATCGTCGACAAAGCGCTGACCGCAGTGAACTCCTCGCGTGCCGACATGGGTGCGATCCAGAACCGCTTCACCTCCACCATCGCCAACCTCAGCACCACCTCGGAAAACCTGTCGGCCTCGCGCAGCCGTATCCGCGACACCGACTACGCCAAGGAAACCGCCGAACTGACCCGCACGCAGATCCTGCAGCAGGCCGGTACCGCGATGCTGGCCCAGGCCAA
>JAEWLO010000280.1 GCA_023457475.1 Pseudomonadota bacterium
ACATCGACGAAACGTTCGCCGCTGACCCATTCCACCAGATCACACCAATGCGAGCCGATATCGGCGAATACGCGCGAAGTGCCGCCGAGTGCGGGGTCGACGCGCCAGTTGTTGCTGGCCGGATCCAGCAGCCAGTCCTGCAGGTAGCTGCCGTGGATCAGGCGCATCGGTCCGATGTCGCCTGCGGCGATGCGTGCACGCGCCTCGCGCACCACCGGGTGGTAGCGATAGACGAAGGGCACCGAGGCCACCAGTCCGGTGGACGTGGCCAGCGCGGCGAGGGCGTGGGCGTCTTCAAGCGTGGTGGCGAGCGGCTTCTCGCACACCACGTGCTTGCCCGCTTCCAGCGCCGCCTGCGCCATCGCCCGGTGCAGGTGGTTGGGCGTGCAGACATGCACGACCTGCACCTGCGGATCGGCGATCACCTCTTCCAGGTCGCGGTACGCATGCCGGACATTCCACGAGCGCGCCGCGTCGCGTGCACGCTCCGGAGAAGACGCAGCAACGCCGCGGACCTCGGCACCGGCGAGCAGGGCCGCGCGACGGTGCACCGCACCGATCATTCCGGTGCCGACGATGGCGATTCCAAGGGGGGGCATCGGATGCGGTCCTCAGGGAGCGGAGGGGGCGGCGGCCGTTGCCGGCCGGGCGCGGAACAGCAACAGGAAGGCGATCAGCACCACCAGTGCGACGCCGGCCGGGAACAGCCAGATGCTCTGCCAGTCGGGGCCGGCCGGCGTGGTGTAGTGCTCCACCACCGCGCCAGACAGGAACGTGCCGATCAGCATGCCCACGCCGTACGTGGCCAGGGTGATGAAGCCCTGCGCGCTGCTGCGCGCATCGGGTCCGGCGTGTGCGTCGGTGTAGATCTGGCCGGTGACGAAGAAGAAGTCGTAGCAGATGCCGTGCAGCACGATGCCGATCACCAGCAGGGAGAAGGCGCTGCCCGCATCGCCGAAGGCGAACATGACGTAGCGCACCACCCAGGCGGCCATGCCCACCGCGAGCATGGTCTTGACGCCCAACCGCACGAACAGGAACGGCATCGCCAGCATCAACAGCACTTCGGAGACCTGGCCCAACGACTGCAGACCCGCCGCGCCGCGCACGCCCAGATCGTTGAGGTAGGGGTTGGTGAAGTTGTAGTAGAACGCCAGCGGAATGCAGATGGCGATGGAGGCGAGGAAGAACACCAGGTAGGCGCGCGACTTCAGCAACCGGAGTGCGTCCAGTCCCAGAATCTGCCCCAGCTTGGCGTCGCGCTGCTGTGCCAGCGGCGGCGTGTGCGGCAGGGTGAAGGCATACAGGCCCAGGGCCAGCGAGGCCATCGCCGCCATCTGGAAGGTCAGTTCAAGGCGATGCGCCTGCTCCCACCCCAGCCAGCCAATCAGCACGCCCGCAATGATCCAGCCGACGCTGCCGGCCACACGCACCAGCGGGAACTGCTTTTCAGGCGACTGCATGTGCCGCATCGCCACGCTGTTGGCCAGCGCCAGGGTGGGCATGAACAGCAGCATGTAGCCCATGACGCAGGCGAAGAAGGTATCGAAGCTGGTCGCCGTGGAAGCCAGCCACATCAGCACCGCACCGGCCAGGTGCAGAACCCCGAGAATACGCTGCGCCGCGAAGTAGCGATCCGCGATCAGGCCGACCAGGAAGGGGGCGACGATGGCACCGATCGACTGGCTCAGGAACGCGGTGGCCACCTGGCTGGCACTGGCCTGGAGCGGCCCTTGCACCAGATAGGTGCCCAGGGTGACGAACCAGGCTCCCCAGATGAAGAACTGCAGGAACATCATCGCGCCCAGACGCGACATGGTGTGCTTCATGGCGTGCCCTCCCGGGGCGGTAATGGCTAGAGTCCCAGCAGGTGGCGCAGTGATTCACGGTCGGCACCGCTGTCGGCAAAATCGTCGAAGGCGCGCTCGGTCACGCGGATGATGTGGTCGCGCACGAAGGCAGCCCCCTCACGCGCACCATCTTCCGGGTGCTTCAGGCAGCACTCCCACTCCACGACCGCCCAGCCGGGGAAGTCGTACTGCGCGAACTTCGAGAAGATCGCCTTGAAGTCGATCTGCCCGTCGCCCAGCGAGCGGAACCGACCGGGGCGATCGATCCAGTCCTGGTAGCCGCCATACACGCCGCTGCGCGCGCTGGGCCGAAACTCCGCGTCCTTGACGTGGAACATGCCGATGCGCGCGTGATAGCGGTCGATGAAGCCGAGGTAATCGAGCTGCTGCAGCAGCAGGTGGCTGGGGTCGTACAGCATCTTGGCGCGCGGGTGATGGTCTACCGCGTCGAGGAAACGCTCGAAGGTCGCGCCGTCATGCAGGTCCTCGCCCGGATGGATCTCGAAGCACAGGTCCACGCCGCAGGCATCGAAGGCATCCAGGATGGGACGCCAGCGGCGGCCGAGTTCGTCGAAGGCTTCTTCCACCAGCCCCGGCGGCCGTTGCGGCCACGGATAGAGGTAAGGCCAGGCCAGCGCGCCGGAGAAGGTGGCATGCGCGGTCAATCCCAGGCGTTGACTGGCCTGGGCGGCGAGCTTCAGCTGGTCCACGGCCCAGGCCTGGCGGGCCGCAGGATCACCGCGCTTGTCCGCGGGCGCGAAGCCGTCGAACAGGCTGTCATAGGCGGGATGGACGGCGACCAGCTGGCCCTGCAGATGGGTGGAGAGCTCGGTGATCTGCAGCCCATGCCCGGCCAGCATGCCGGCGATGTCGTCACAGTAGGTCTGGCTGCGCGCGGCTTCGGCCAGGTCGAACAGGTGAGGAGCGCTGGTGGGCACTTGTACGCCAGAATAGCCCAGCCCCGCGGCCCAGCGGGCCAGCGTGTCCAGCCGATCAAATGGAGGTGTGTCGCCGATGAACTGCGCCAGGAACAGCGCTGGACCCTTGAGCGTCTTCAACGTGATTCGCCTCGATGCAATCGATTGCATTACCCTAGCATGGGCCTTACGCAGACCCGTTGTGCACTGCACAGCGGCTTGAAGAACCAACACCATGGCAACCATCTACGACATCGCAAAGCACGTCGGCGTCTCCGCAGGTACCGTCTCGCGGGCGCTGTCCCGGCCGGAGAAAGTGCTGCCGGCCACGCGCGCGCGCATCGAGCAGGCGGCTGCCGCGCTGGGCTATGTGCCCAACACGGTGGCGCGCACGCTCAAGACCCAGCGTAGCGGCAAGATCCTGGTCACGGTGCCGGACATCGCCAATCCGTTCTTCGCCCAGATCCTGCAGGGCGCGGAGGAGGCGGCGCAGGCGGTCGGCTATGCGGTGCTGCTGGGCGATACCCAGCATCAACCCGACCGCGAGGAGCGTTACGCGCAGATGCTGAGGCGCAACGAGGCCGACGGTCTGATCGTGCTGGGGCATCGCCTGCCCCCTACCGCGCGTGAGATCGTCGAGCAGCTGGGCGAATCCGCGCCGGTGGTCAATGGCTGCGAGTTCGACCCGTCGCTGGGCATTCCCAGCGTGCATATCGACAACGCGGCGGCGGCGCGCACGGTGATGGAACACCTTTACGGCCTCGGGCACGAGCGCATCGCCGTGGTGGGCGGACCGCCGGACAATCCGCTGCACCAGCAGCGGCTGGAGGGCACCCGCACCGCCGCCAAGGCGCGCGCGCGGCTGCGAGCGCTCAGCGTGGTACCGGGCGATTTCTCACTGGAATCTGGTCATGCAGCTGCGAAAGCGCTGTTGGCCGATGCAGCGGCACCGACCGCGATCTTCTGCTTCAGTGACCAGATGGCGCTGGGTGCCTTGGCGGCGTGCCGGGAACTGGGCATCCGCGTGCCGGAGGAACTTTCCATCGTCGGTTTCGATGACCTGGCGTCGTCCAGTTTCCTCACCCCCCCGTTGACGACCATCCGGCAGCCCATGCGCGAGATTGGCGTGCGCGCGGTCAACCTGCTGCTGTCCATCATCGAAAGCATGGACGTGCCGCATCAGCAGACGCTGGAATTCACCCTCATGGTGCGGGGATCCACCGCGGCCCCGAAGGCCTGACGCGTCGTCGCGTGTATCATCGCTTGTGGCACCACGCCCAACGTAGCCTCGCACTGCGGACCCGAGCGTAGAGCCACGCCCTGCGTGGCTTCGCGGTACCGGCCGCAACCGACGTAGAGCCACGCCCTGCGTGGCTTCGCGGTACCGGAACGAAGCGTAGTGAGGCGCCATGCGTGTCATCGCGGTGCCGGAAGAAGAGCAGCCACGCAGAGCGTGGCTCTACGTGGTGGGTATTGGAATGGACCTGATGGGGACGTATGGAAACTCCAGTCGCGGTGATGCTTGCAGTTTCATCGGGCGCCAGCCTGTACCTGCTGTACAGGCTGCATTCGCGGCCGGGTCATTGGCTGGAAAAGGTCGCCCTTACAGCCGTGCTGCTGGTCCCCTTCCTCGGCTGGCTCGCGTACCTGTTCCTGGTCGAGAACGTGCCGCCGCAGCATGAAGACCTGAAGAACCGAGGCCCACGCGGTTTCTACTCCGATTGGATGATTTCCAGAACCCGGTTCGGGCCGGAGGGAGAGTCGCGCCTGTTACAGGGATGGGCCGATCTCCATGCTACGTTGATTGCCGCGCGTGGGTACCGCGTCGTACATGACGCTGATGATCGAACCTCGACACTGAAGCTGGAGTCAGACGCATACACCGGAGAGATCATTTACCGGCCCGGTGGTGACTATGACGTAAGGTTCCGTTCCCTCGTGGGCGGGCAGGAAGTGCTGGCGGCAACAGGACTGCAGTGGGGACGCAATGATCTGTTGGCGTTGCTGCGGGGAAATGATCTGCTATAAGAACGTAGAGCCACGCCCTGCGTGGCATCGCGGTGCCGGGCGCAACCGACGTAGAACCACACCCTGCGTGGCTTCGCGGTACCAAACCGAAGCGTAGTGACACGCCCTGCGTGTCATCGCGGTGGGGAACGAAGAGCAGCCACGCAGGGCGTGGCTCTACGCGGGTTCAGGGATACACAAAGAGGACAGGGATGAGCAACGCAACGTCAGGTTCCAAACGCGCGCTGCCGTGGGCAATGCTTGCAGCATGGATGGTGCTGCCGGCTCTGCTGTGGTGGATGTCGGTATGGCTGGATAACCTGATCCCCATGGCGGCACACCAGGTGTACTACTTGCCGCTGGGAAGCTGGTTGGGCCCCCCGTTCTTCGTGCCGGATGGCGACCTGGGCTTCTGGGTGAAGCCCGCAGGCAGGTGGGTGACCGCCACGTTCTACCTGGGCGTTGCAACGTTGATCACGTTTGGCCTGGATCGCCTCGGACGATGGCGGAACACCCTGTGGCGGCAGCTGATGGCATTTACCTTGCTTCTGGCTCTCTCGCTTGCCGCGTCGCACTTCTTCAACATTCACGGACGAGCGTACATCGAGTTCTCGTATGACCGGAATGACGCCCTGGCGCATCTATGCGCGCTGTGGTTCGCGCTATTCGGTGGATGGATCTCCGGACGGTATCGGTTCGGGATCGCGGCCGCCCTGCTTTATCTGGTCTATGGCGTCCTGGGTATGTACTACGTACAGAACGCCTTTCATGTCGGCTGGGTGCAGGCCTTCTCCGTGAATGCCGCCCACATCGCGGTGTCGATGGCGGCCGCCGCACTGGGAGCCTGCACAGGCGTCTTCATCCAGTCCCCGCGTCGTCACCCGACGAAGGCGTAGTGACACGCCCTGCGTGTCACTGCTGGCCCCGATACCGCAGCGCCTCCACCAGCAGCGAGAACGCCTGCGAAGGCTGCCGCCGGCTCGGGTAATACAGGTGATACCCCGGAAACAACGGGCACCAGTCCTCAAGCACCACCGCGAGCCTTCCGGCCGCCACATGCGCGGCCACCAGATCCTCCGGCACATAAGCCAGCCCGAACCCGTCCACCGCAGCATCCACGATCCGGTCCACGTTGTTGAAGATGAGCCGCCCACCCACGCGCACGTTCAGCGGGTGGCCGTCCTTCTCGAACTCCCACGCATACAGCCCGCCCTGGGTAAGGAAGCGCAGGTTGATGCACGTGTGGTCGACAAGTTCCCGCGGCGTGCGCGGGCCGGCATGCGTGCGCAGGTAAGAAGGCGCGCCCACCACCAGCAGCCGCGTAGGCGGCCCGATCGGCGTGGCGATCATGTCCTGCGCCACCTGTTCGCCCAGGCGGACGCCGGCATCGAAGCGCTCGGCCACGATATCGGTCAGGCTGGAATCACTGATCACCTCGACACAAACCTCCGGATACCGCTCCAGAAATCCTCGCAACACCGGCCACAGTACGCTGCGCGCGGCATGGTCGCTGGCGGTGATGCGCAGGGTGCCGCTGGGGCTGTCACGCAGTTCGGCGAGTTCGCCCAGCGCGGCGTCGATGCTGCCGAAGTTCGGGCCCAGCACCGCCAGCAGGCGTTCGCCGGCCTCGGTGGGGGCCACGCTGCGCGTGGTGCGGGTGAGCAGACGAAGGCCCACCCGGGTTTCGAGCTGGCGCAGGGTATGGCTCAGCGCGGAAGGTGAAACGCCAAGACGGGCGGCCGCACGGGTGAAGCTGCGTTCCTGCGCCACCGTCAGCAGGGCCTGCAGGTCGTTGTAGTTGACGCGGTGCATGAGACGCCCTCTATTACTGAGCTGTTCTCACAAGTCTATTCGCATTTGTGGGCCTTATCGTGGCGGGTAGCGGGGCGCAGACTGCACGCTCCCCACTACAAGGAGCGATCCGGATGAAGACACGTACCTTGGGCCGCAACGGACCGCAGGTTTCCGCGCTGGGCTTCGGCTGCATGGGCCTGAGCTTTGCCTACGGGCAGGCCTTGGAACGGCAGGCAGCCGTCGACCTGATCCGCGCGGCGGTTGAGCGGGGGGTGACCCTCTTCGACACGGCGGAAGCCTATGGCGCGCTCAACGAGCAGATGCTGGGCGAGGCGGTCGCTCCGTTCCGCGACAAGGTCGTGATCGCGACCAAGTTCGGCTTCAAGAACGGTGACGCGAAGACCGGCGTCGACAGCCGGCCGGAGAACATCCGCAAGGTGGCGGAGAACTCGCTGCGCCATCTGCGCACGGACCGCATCGACCTGTTCTACCAGCACCGGGTTGACCCGGACGTGCCGATGGAGGACGTGGCGGGCACCGTGCGCGACCTGATCGCCGAGGGCAAGGTGGCACACTTCGGACTGTCCGAGGCTGGCGTGACCTCTATCCGCCGCGCCCATGCGGTGCAGCCGGTGGCAGCGCTGCAGAGCGAGTACTCGCTGTGGTGGCGTGAGCCGGAGCAGGAGGTGCTGCCGGTCTGCGAGGAACTGGGGATCGGGTTTGTACCGTTCAGTCCACTGGGTCGCGGCTTCCTCACCGGCAAGATCGATGCGAATACCACGTTCGAGGCCGGCGATTTCCGTGCGGATCTGCCGCGCTTCACATCGGAAGCGCGCGTCGCCAATCAGCAGCTGGTGACCCTGATCACGGAGATTGCCCATGCCCGCAAGGCAACGCCCGCGCAGATCGCGCTGGCCTGGCTGCTCGCGCGCGAACCGTGGATCGTGCCGATTCCGGGCACGACCAAGCTGCATCGTCTGGAGGAGAACCTCGGCGCGGTGTCGGTGGAACTGAGCGCGGAGGAAGAAGCGCGGATTGCCGAAGTACTGGAGCAGGTGCAGGTCGTGGGCGGGCGATATCCGGCGGAGTTGGCCGCGCGCGTGGGGCGGTAGAAGTACTGAGGCTGCCGTCGCGCCGCGCGGGTAGGCTGGCCGCATGACCGGCCGCGATCCGATGGAAAACCCACCCGCTGCCTGGGTGCCGATGGCCGCCATCGCGCTCGGGCAGGTGATCGTCTCGTACAACGTAGCCGCACTGCCGGTGGTGATGGGCGGTATGGTCGAGAGCTTCGGCGTGCCTGCGACCGCGGTGGCCACGGGCATCGTGGTCTACACCATGGTGCTTGCCGGTCTGGTCATGCTGGGCGCAAAGCTGGTGCAGCGATTCGCCACGCTGCGCATGTTCCGTGCCGCGATCGTGATCTTCGGGGCGGGGCAGGCGCTGATGATGGCCAGCCCTTCGGCCGCGGTCATGATCGCAGCGCAGATGGTGTGTGGCGGCGCAGCCGCGCTCATCGTGCCGGCCCTGGTGGCGCTGATCGCGGAAAATTTCGAAGGACCCCGACAGGCGACGGCGCTGGGAGTGCTGGGGTCGGCGCGCGCAGCGGCCGGGGTGGCGGCATTCCTGCTGGGTGGCATTCTGGGTACCTGGGTCGGCTGGCGTCCGGTGTTCGCCGTGTCTGTGTTCGTGGGAGTAGCAGCCCTGGTCCTGAGCTTGCGCCTGGAGCCGGACCAGCCACGGCCGGATGTGAAGTTCGATCTGTTCGGCGCGCTGCTGGCCGTCGCGGCCATCGTGCTTGTCAGCCTCGGCTTCAATCAGCTGGGAAGCTGGGGCGTCGGCATGGCGCGCGCTGGCGCACCCTTCAACGTGCTGGGCATATCACCGGCGTCGCTGATGATCCTGTGCGGGGTCCTGGTGGGACAGGGTTTCTTCGTGTGGACCCGCCGGCGGGTGGCGTTGGGGGAAACGCCGCTGGTGGCGCTGCAGGTGATTGAATCGCGCGGCGAGCGCGCAGCTGTGCAGGCGATGTTCGCGATCGGCGCATTGGAGGCTGCGCTGAACTTTTCGGTGCCGCTCTATATCCAGATCGTGCAGGGACGCAGCGCGTTCGCCACCATGGTGGCGACCCTGCCGTTCAAGCTGACCGTGCTGTTCGTGGCCGTGCTGGTGGTTCGGTACTACCCCAGGTACAGCCCGCGACAGATTGGCCGGGTCTGCTTCGCGCTCTGCGCGGCGGCATTGCTGTGGCTGGCCTTCGTGGTCCGGAACGACTGGCGCGAGTTCAAGGTGATGCTCGGCATGGTGGTGTTCGGCGTCGGGCAGGGGGCGCTGGCCACACTGGTGTTCAACGTGCTGGTGACCGCCTCGCCGAAATCACTGGCGGGGGATGTGGGCTCGCTGCGGGGAGTGACCAACAACCTGGCCACGGCGGTGGGAACCGCGCTTGCGGGCGCGTTGCTGGTTGCGTTGTTAAGTACGGCAGTGACGAAGCAGATCACCGACAACCCCACGCTGCCGCCGGCTCTGCTCTCGCAGGTAAACCTGGATTCGATCACCTTCGTCAGCAATGATCGGCTGGAAGTGGTGCTTGCAGCCACCACCGCCACGCACGCGCAACAGGCCGAAGCACTGCGCATCAACACCGAATCCCGCTTGCTGGCCCTCAAGCGTGCATTGCTGCTGATGGCCGGGGTGGCGTTGCTTGCTGTTTTCCCTGCGAGTCGATTGCCGGACTACCGGCCCGGAGAGATTCCAGAGCCGTGAGGAAGCGCAGCCACGCAGGGCGTGTCGCTACGGTGCTTACGGCAACAATGTTAGGGTGGGACGGGTCACGAACCGCCGGAGCCCTGCATGACCCCGCCCTTTCGTATCTCGGCACTCACCGCCGCCATTCTGCTTGCCGGCTGCGCGGAAACTCCGGCACCCGCTGTCACCAGTGGCATCCCGGATGCCCCCGAGAACCCCGCCACCCACGCGTTTCACCTGATCCACGAAGCGCCCTCGACGTACTTCGTCGACGCCACCGCGACCCATGTGCCCATGGCTCCCCAGCTCCACGCCACCGATTCGGTGTTCGTGGACGTGGACAACGACGGCCATCTCGACGTGGTGGTGTCCGTCGAACATGGCGTCAACCGGCTCTACCTCAATGAGGGTGGCGGCAAACTCCGCTATGTACCGGATGCCTTCGGTACCACGTCACACGACAACGAACACGTGCGCGCGGCCGACTTCAATGGCGACGGCAACATCGATGTGGTGTTCGTGGCCGAAGCCGACCGCCGCCATCAGCTGTTCCTCGGCGATGGCAAGGGCGGCTTCACCGACGCCAGCGACCGGTTGCCTGCGCACAGCCAAGGCAATGGGCTGGCCGTGGGCGATCTCAATGGCGACGGGCTGCCGGACATCTTCGTCGGCAGCACCGGTGAAGTCGATGGCGGTACCGAACGCGCGCGGAACCTGCTGTTCTTCAATGATCCGGCACGTCCCGGCCATTTCATCGATGCGACGGCCTCGCACCTTCCCGACGCCGACGACCAGACCGAAGGAGTGGCACTCGCGGACATGAACGATGACGGCCATCTTGACGTGGTGCTGGCCAGCCCGACCCATCCCAATCGGTTGCTGCTCAATGACGGGCAGGGGCGCTTCACCGACGCCTCCGACCGCCTGGACCTGCGCGTGCCCATGGAAACCCGCGAAGTGCACATTGCCGATGTGAACGGCGACGGCCAGCCGGACATCCTGTTCTTCAACATCACCAGCAACAACGGGGGCTGGGAGAAGGATCCGCAGACGCGCCTGCTGGTCAACGACGGCAAGGGCCGCTTCGTGGACGAGACGGACGCACGCCTTCCGAAGCACACCTTCTCCAGCTGGGCCGGCACGGTGGTCGATTTCAACGACGACGGCGCGCCGGACCTGCTGGTCGGCGCGATCCAGGTACCGGGATTCGTGCCGCAGCAACTGCGGGCCTGGCAGAACGACGGCAACGGTCACTTCACGGATGTCACGCTGGAGGCCGTGCCCGGCATCACGGTGGGCCGCAGCTGGAGCATGGGGCAGGGCGACCTTGATGGCGACGGGCGCACCGATGTGCTGGTGGGCGGCTGGGGCACACAGGCACGCCTGCTGCTCACCGACGTGAAGGCCTATCAATCGTCGATGAAGTGAATGCGGCGGCACCGCCCGGTAGCGGCGTTTCCCAAACGACGACCGATAGCAGCGCAAGGCGCGGCGAACGCATGACCGATAACCGGTAGAAGTTCGCATGCACCACCCCGTAGAAGTACCGAAGACCCTGCCGCACGCACGCAGGTAGCCTGCCAGCATTGCCCCTGCTGGAGCGCTGCCATGCGTTTCTGGATCGCGCCTGTGTTGATCGCCGTTGCTTGCGCCGGATGCCGGAAGCAGCCGGACGACACGGCCACTGCGCCTGCGCCCCCTGCAGAAACGCCCGCCGTCGCGCCCGCGGCCCCCGCTGCGGTCACGCCGCCGCCAGCCCCGCCGGCACCGGTCGCGCGCACGGCCACGGGTGCGATCATCGTGACCCCGGCCAACTTCATCCGGGCCGAGTCGGATACCTACATCGCCAACCTGGCGAAGGAATCGGGTGGCCTGGGCAAGCTGCTGCACCGCCGCGAACCGGCGTCCATAGACCACCAGACCGTGATCCGCCTCAACCGCGACACGCTCTACAGCTCGGCGGTGTACGACCTGGATGCCGGCCCGGTGACGGTGACGTTGCCGGATGCCGCAGGCCGCTTCCAGTCGTTGATGTTCATCACCCAGGACCACGACAGCTGGACGGAGTACGGAGCCGGTAAACACGAGGTCAGCCGCGACAAGGCCGGCACCCGCTATGTGGTGGTGGGCGTGCGCACGCTGGCCGACCCGAACGATCCGGCCGACATGGAGATCGTGCACCGGCTGCAGGACGCGATCGTGGTCGAACAGGTCGGCGGACCCGGGACATTGGACTTGCCCACCTATGACGCAGAGAGCCAGAAGAAGGTGCGCGATGCATTGCTCGCCCTGGGGGCCACCACGCCGACCTTTGATCGCGCGTTCGGGCCGAAGGGCGAAGTTGACCCGGTGAACCACCTGATCGGCACCGCCGCCGGCTGGGGGGGGAACGCCGACAAGGACGCCAAGTACGTGAGCGTCACCCCGCCGAAGAACGATGGAAAGACCGTCTACCGCCTTCGGGTCAAGGACGTGCCGGTCGAGGCGTTCTGGTCGGTGACGGTCTATGACGCGAAGGGCTACTTCCAGAAGAACGCGCAGAACGCGTACTCCCTCAACAACCTGACCGCGAAGAAGGACGACGACGGCGGATTCACCATCCAGTTCGGCGGCTGCGACGGCACGGTGCCCAACTGCCTGCCGACGGTGCCCGGCTGGAACTACACGGTGCGGATGTACCGCCCGCAACAGGCCGTTCTTGACGGCAGCTGGACCTTCCCGACCGCCGAGGTCGTGAGCTGATCGATCCCCACGTTCACAGGAGTGTTCCATGGCAACGGCACGCGCAAAGAAGTCTGCATCCTCCCGGTCCGCCACCGCAAAGCCCGCGCGCGGCCGCAGCAGTGGGGCGAAGTCCACCGGCCGCTCGGCCAGGAAGCCGAACATTCTGGTCATCTGGGGCGACGACATCGGCATCAGCAACCTGAGCTGTTACAGCCACGGGCTGATGTGCTACCAGACCCCGAACATCGACCGCATCGCCCAAGAGGGCATGCTGTTCACTGATTCGTACGGCGAGCAGTCGTGTACCGCCGGGCGCTCCTCGTTCATCACCGGGCAAAGCGTTTACCGCACCGGCCCGTCCAAGGTCGGCCGCCCGGGGGGTAAGGAAGGCCTGCAGCCGGAGAGCGTGACCATCGCGGAGCTCCTGAAGGACCAGGGCTATGCCACCGGCCAGTTCGGCAAGAACCACCTCGGCGATCTCAACAAATACCTGCCCACCGTGCACGGCTTCGATGAGTTTTTCGGCAACCTGTACCACTTGAATGCCGAGGAAGAGCCGGAGATGTACGACTACTTCCCCGAGCAGGACTATCCGGATTTCCGGAAGAACAACGGCCCACGCGGCGTGCTGCACTGCTGGGCGAGCGACAAGGATGACGCCACCGAGCAGCCGCGATGGGGCAGGGTGGGTAGACAGAAGATCAAGGACACCGGTGCATTGACCAAAAAGCGCATGGAAACCTGCGATGACGAGTTCGTCGCCGAAGCGAAGAAGTTCATCAAGCGCAGCCATGCCGATGACCAGCCGTTCTTCGTCTGGCTGAACACCACGCACATGCACATGTTCACGCATACCAAGAAGGCCAGCCTGGGCCAGGCCGGCCGCTGGCAGTCGCCTTACCACGACACCATGATCGACCACGACCGGAATGTGGGCGAGATGCTGGACCTTCTCGACGAACTGGGCATTGCCGAGGACACGCTGGTCATCTACTCCACCGACAATGGGCCGCACCGTAATTCGTGGCCGGATGCTGGCACCACGCCGTTCCGCAGCGAAAAGAACACCAACTGGGAAGGTGCCTTCCGCATTCCGCTGCTGGTGCGCTGGCCCGGTCATGTCGAAGCCGGTTCCATCGCCAACGGCATCGTGCAGCACCACGACTGGCTGCCCACCTTCCTGGAAATGGCGGGCGCGCCCAAGGTGGTGGAGCAGCTCAAGACGGGTTACACCACCAACGGGAAGACGTTCCGTAACCATATCGATGGCACCAGCCTGCTGGGATACATCACCGGCAAGCAGAAGGAAAGCCCGCGCAAGCTGTTCATGTACTTCAGCGACGACGGCGACGTGCTGGCGATGCGTTACGACCACTGGAAGGTCGTGTTCATGGAACAGCGCTGCCAGGGCACGATGCAGATCTGGGCCGAGCCGTTCACGCCGCTGCGCCTCCCCAAGCTGTTCAACCTGCGCACGGATCCTTACGAGTACGCCGACATCACGTCGAACAGCTACTACGAGTGGTTCCTGTATCACGATTACCTGTTGTTCGCGGCCTTTGGCATCGCCGATCAGTTCGCGCAGACGCTGGCGGAGTTCCCCCGTGTGCAGGCACCGGGCAGCTTCACCATCGACGACGCGCTGGCGAAGATGAGTGCGACGTCGGCCAACGACTAGCGGCTCTGTCCGCGCTGCGGCTGCGCCATCCTGCTGCGGCGGGCCTCCGCCTGCAGCGCCTGGTAGCGCGTGGCGCTTTCCTGCAGCGCCTCCAGCGCGTTCTCCGGCAGCCACAGCTGGCGGGAGCCGCGGGTCATGGCGGTATAGGCCGCCCGTACCGGATTGTGGGCGAAACGCCGTGCGAAGCCGGTGCGGAAGCAGCACGGGGACATCGCCACCTGGGTGAACTCGGTGTTCTTGGTGTGCTCGATGAGCATCAGCAGCAGCGGCGTCTGCAGATGGGGCTGCAGGCGTTCGCCCAGTGCCTGGAAATGCTCGCGGTTGTAGCCGCGCATGAACATGCGCGGAATCTGCGGCAGGTCCTGCTCGGCGCATTCGGACAGCAGGTCTTCCCAGCGTTGGCTGCTGCCGCCGTGGCTGATCATCTCGCGGTAGGCATCGGCCCCGCGGGCCACCTCGCGACCCAGCGTGGTCAGGGACTCGGGGTGGACACCGAACGCCGCCCCGCCCGCCGCGAGCCGTTGCGCTTCCTCCAGCAGCCGCCATGCGCTGCCGTAGACCTGGGTGCCCTCGGCAGGTACGTCGTCCCAGTGCGCATAGGTACCGGCCACAGTGGCATGCGCGTCGGCACCGCTGAAGGGTTGCTGGTACGGTCCGGCGGGATCCATCGCCAGGGTGTCGTTGACCAGCTGCTCGACGTAGCGCCCTTGGCGGACGGACTGACTGATCTCCAGCGCCATGCCGGTCGCGAAGCGGGGCGCACGCCCGATCAGGCGCTGGTGCGGATCGCCCAGGCTGATCACCGCGCCCTCGTAACCGGCCAGCAGCTGTTTCCACGCCGGGCTCAGATCATGCGCTTCGTCGATGAGCAGCGTGCCCCAGCGGTCAGGAATGCGGGCACCGTGCTGGACCAGCCACTTGCCGATATGGTCGGGTGTCAGGCTCAGCAGGCCCGCCTTCTGCAGCGCCGGGTCGAACATGCAGCGCCACACGTGCTCGGCCGCATGGAGGTAGGGTTGCGCATCGATCATCGCGAACGGCACCGCGCGCAGGAAGTGGCGCGGCTCCAGCTGCGGTGAGGTCGAGCGGCACCAGGTGGCGATGCCCTCGAAGGCGATGCGAAGCACACCGGCTGGAGGATGGCGGCCGATGGCCTGCAGGCCGATACGACTGGCGATCTCGGGGAAGCTCAGGCGGCTGACCTGGTAGACCGGTGCGAAGTTCGTGCCCAGGATGCCGCGCTTGTGCGCGTCAGCGGCGACCTGGTTGGCGAAGCCGATCTGCGAGAGCAGGGTGACGGGCAGGTCGGTGCCCAGGCGTTCGCGGAAGGCCTGCACCTGGCTGGGGCGCGGTGCGAGGTAGGTGAAGCGCCGGGTGGCCCCGGCGAGCAGCTGCAGCACAAGGTGGGTCTTGCCGGTACCGGCGTAGGCATCCAGGTCGATGTGTTCGTCGTCGTTGGCGACGATCGCGCGCAGCGCCCGGGCCTGGTCGGCGGTGTAGTCGTGCTCCCGTTCGACGTAGATCGGGGCCTGGGGGGCTTCTCCGATGACCTCGCTGTTCGCGCGCCCGGCGGCTTCGTTATAGAAGCGCACGACGTGCGGGGCCAGTGTCGCGTCGCTGTCGCGCTGGAAGGCGTCGGCATCGTAACCGGGGCCCGCGGCGTGTTTCAGCAGCAGGCCCGCGGGTGCCAGGACGAGCTCCTGCGCGGCCAGCATCTGCTGCCAGGCCGTCAGGGAGACGGGGAGGTCCGCGCGCAGCACCTGGAACTGGGCACTGGCCGCATCGGGGTGTTCGGCGAACAGTATGCAGGCCTGCGAGATCAACGCCGACACGGCTCCGTGCGCCTGGCGGCTGCGCAGGCAGATGGCGGCGGCGAACAGCCCGGCGCGCTCCAGTTGGCTGGGTGGAATCGTTCCATCGTCCAGAAACGCAGTCAGCGCTGCTTCGGACAACGGCAGCGTGTAGGTCAGGGACGCAGGCACGGTCATGAGCGGAGTGGTGGGGAACGGCGATGATGATACCGCGCCGAACCCCGGGTCCCGCTCAGGGACTGACCATCGATGCCTGCGGTTCCGCGCTGCGGGCCTTCATGGCGCGCCACCACGGCGTCCCGGCATGCGGTGCGTTCAGATCCAGCCGCTCGCCCATCTCGGGTGTGGACAATGCGATGCCACGCTGGGCGGCCAGCGCGCTGACCCGTTCGAACGGCTCTTCCCAGGCATGCATCGCCAGGTCGAAGGTACCGTTGTGGATCGGCACCAGCCAGCGGCCCCGCAGGTCCTGATGCGCCTGCACGGTCTGCTCGGGCTGCATGTGCACATAGGGCCATTTGGCGTCGTAAGCACCGGTTTCGACGAAGGCGACATCGAACGGTCCGTAGCGGTCGCCGATCTCCTTGAATCCGTCGAAATAGCCCGAGTCGCCGCTGAAGTACACGCGCAGGGCATCATCGATGATCACCCACGAGCCCCACAGGGTACGGTTGCTGTCGCGCAGGCCACGGCCGGAAAAGTGCTGGGTGGGGGTGAGTGCCAGACGCAGACCGTCCACTTCGGTTTCCTGCCACCAGTCGAGCTGCTGGATCTTTTCACTCGGGATGCCCCAGTTCACGAGGCGGTCGCCAACGCCCAGCGGAGCGAGGAACACCTCCACGCGCTGCGCGAGGTATTTCACCGTGTCACGATCCAGATGGTCATAGTGATCATGCGAAAGCAGCACGCCGCGGATCGGCGGCAGGTCCTGCAGCGCGATCGGCGGTGCGTGGAAGCGTTTGGGACCGACCCACTGGAACGGAGACGCGCGCTCGGAGAATACCGGGTCGGTCAGCCACCACCCTCCGCGCAGCTTGATCAGCAGGGTGGAGTGTCCCAGCCGGTACACGCTGCGGTCTGGCGCCTGGGCCAGAGCCTGCGCGGTGAGCGGGCGCACCGGGGTTGCGACGTCCGGCACAGTGCCGGCGGGGCGGTTGAAGAAGAAGTCCCAGAACAGCTTGAAAGTGCTGGCCAATGATTCCTTCGGCTTCGGCGCGGCGTTGGTGAACTGCTCACCGCGGTGATGCGGCGAGGCGGGGTAGGGGGCAATAGGCACGGCAGTAATCATCCCGATCAGAATGGAGAGAGACAGCACGACAAGGAAAGCGGTGAGCACGCGGCGACGCCATCGTGATCGCTTTGTGAGTGTGTAGGCACTCATTTAATAATTCCGAAGAACATCAGCGTTGGATCCCCTTCCAGAACAGGTCGAAACCGGCCTGCTGCAGCGCCTGGCGCTGCTCCGGCCGGGCGGCGATGGCCTCCAGCGTGGCTTCCAGCAGGGTGATGAACACACGGCCCAGGTAGAACGACAGGCGTTCGGGGTCGATGTGCGCGGCCAGGTTGGACTGCAGTGAATGCATCATGCCGCCGAACAGGCCCTCGCAATGCAGCCGGGTGGCTTCACTGATGCGGTCGGACACCTTCAGCTGGCGCAGGGCCTTCTGGTCGTCGGGGTGCCGCGAGCCCCACTGGATCAGCGCGTTCCACGCGTACAGCAGCTGGGTGCGGGCATCGGCCTCGAGAGGGAAGGCATCACCCAGGGTGAGCGCCAGCCGCATTTCCAGCTTCACGAACAGCGCGTTGAGCAGCGCGTCCTTGGTCTCGAAATAGGTGAACACCGTGCCTTCGGCGACCTTGGCCGCCCTGGCGATATGGGCGGTGGAGGCGGCAACGCCCTGCACGGCCACCAGTTTCCCGGCCGCCGTCAGAATCGCATCGCGTTTTGCTTCACTCAGAGGTCGTGCCAAGGGGAGTCTCCGGGGGCTGTAGAGCGAGGCCCTGCCTCGCTGCTTCAGTCGTATAAATGAGCCATTACTCATTTATACGCCTGTCCCGAGTGCACCACAACCCAGGGAAACCCCTGGTGCCGGGCCACCGTTCAGGTCAGCCGGCACCTCCAGGTGCCCCATACGTTCCCACATGCCCGGTCCGCGTTGTATTCCCCAGCCCACCGGTCTATAACGCGATCGGGTCCCTTACGTCGCCGTGCCATGACTT
>JAEWLO010000281.1 GCA_023457475.1 Pseudomonadota bacterium
ACCCACACCCGACGGACCTAGGCTCGTAGACCCAACGCCGAGGGCTGTTCGCGACCAACCTAAACCGCCTAAAGGAACCGCGATCCAGGCCGATACACCGCGTGAACCTCAGATTTTTCTGACCGCACGTCCAGCCAGGATCCGATTCCATGAACGACAGCAAGCACAGCGCCGCCAGCAGCGGTGGCGAGTTCCTCAGCTTCACCCTGGGTGCCGAGCACTACGGCGTGGACATTCTCAAGGTCCAGGAAATCCGTGGCTATGACTCCGTCACCCGCGTGCCCGATGCCCCCGATTACATCAAGGGCGTCATCAACCTGCGCGGCACCATCGTGCCCGTCATCGACCTGCGCCTGAAGCTCCGCCTGGACGAAGCCCGGTACGACGCGTTCACCGTGATGATCGTGCTCAATGTCGAAGACCGCGTGGTCGGCATCGTGGTCGACAGCGTCTCCGACGTCATCCCGCTCAACGCCGACCAGATCCGACCCACCCCTGAATTCGGTGCCGCCGTCGATACGCGCTTCATCTCGGGCATCGGTACGCAGGACGATCGCATGCTCATCCTGCTCGACATCGAAACCCTGCTCGACAGCGCCGACATGGGCCAGACCTCGCTCGTTGAAGACGCCGCCTGAGAGCTTCCAGTCAGAAATGTGACGTACCTCTCAAAAAGTCACTTCAGATGTGTCGCGAAAGGCCGATAGCTCGTGTCAGGACCGCGTGCCGTGGCGTTGCCACGGACCGGCCAACCATCCAAATCCCCCGGAGTATCTCCCGATGAAGTCTCTGCTTGCCGTGTTCTCGCTCGCCGTGCTGGCCACCTCGGCCGCCCCCGTTTCCGCCCAGTCGGCCATGATCCCGCCGGAACTGGCCCCGCGCTCGGTCGGCAAGGATGGCATGGTCTGCGGCAAGGTCGAAAAGGCCCGCTACGCCGAAGGTTCGGAAGGTCAGCCGACCTTCCTGTACATGGGCGGTGCGTTCCCGCGCCACACCTTCTCCGCCCGCATCGCCGGCACCAACCGCGGCAAGTTCAACTTCCCGCTGGAATCGCTGGAAGGCAAGACCGTCTGCGTGATCGGCACGATCCAGCGCGACGCCTCCCGCGCTGAAATCGAAGTCAGCGGCCCGGCGGGCCTGAAGCTGGCCGACATCAAGTAATTCCCGTACGTCCGGCCCCCCCGGCCCCGGCCGGCGTGGTCGCTGCAACCGGGACAACGCCCGGACGCGTTTGCCACTGGAGATCGCACCACCATGCAATGGATCAACAATCTCAAACTGATGCCGAAGTTGATGCTGACTTTTGGCGTCCTGCTGCTGGTGATGCTGCTGCAAGGCATCGTGGCCTACCGGGGCCTGCACTCCCTCAACAATGTGACCACAGAACTGGCCGGCAATCGGATGGAAAGCATCCGCATGGCCGGTGAGATGCGTGGCATGCTCGGCGAATACCGCAACTCGGCCTACCAGGGCCTGATCCGCGCCAGCGACGACGTCAAGGCCGAGGCCAAGACCCGCGCCGCCGCGCTGCGCGCCAACATCGATACGTCGATGAAGAAGTACCCGGAACTGATCGACGGTCCGCAGCAGAAGAAGCTCTATGACAGCTTCGCCAAGGAGTGGGCCGACTCCCTGGCCTCCTACGACGCCGTCACCGAAATGCTCGAACTCGACCTGCCCGATGACGCCATCGACACTTTCGTCGGCGAAACCCGCGGCAAGCACCAGAAGGCCTCGGCCGCCCTCGAGGCGCTGATCGCTGAAGACAACCGCCTCGCCCGCGCCTCGCGCGAAGAAGCCGCCTCCACCTACGCCGCCTCCGCCACGCTGACCGTCATCGCGCTGCTCGGCGGCGCCGCTGCCGGCCTGGTGCTGGTGTGGCTGTTCGCCCGTTCGCTGGTAGGCAGCGTGCGCGGTGCCGTCTCCGTCGCCAATGAAGTCGCCAGCGGCAAGCTGGACGGCCATATCGACGTCACCCGCAAGGACGAAGTCGGTGACCTGCTCCAGGCCATGCAGCGCATGCAGCGCGACCTGCGCGAGCGCACCGAGACCGAACAGGCCGTCGCCCGGGAGAACCTGCGCATCCGCACCGCGCTGGACTACAGCTCCACGGGCGTCTACCTCACCGACGACACTCTGAACATCGTGTACGCCAACCGCGCCCTCGAGCAGACCCTGTCCCAGTACCAGGACGAGCTGCGCAAGGACCTGCCGGCGTTCGACGCCAGCGAAACCCTGGTCGGCCGACCGCTCACCGTGCTGGAGCACAACGGCGAAACCGACCCCACCCTGCTGGCCAACCTGAAGCAGAACGGCGTGGCGCGTCGTGCCATGCAGTTCGGCGACGCCCAGTTCGCCCAGGTGGTCTCGGTGATCCGCAATGACGACGGCCACACCGTCGGCCACGTGGTGGAATGGCGCGACCGCACCCCGGAAGCGCTGGTGGAAGCCGAAGTAGCCCGCGTCATCGCCCAGGCCGCCGCCGGCGACCTCTCCGGCCGCATCGCTGCCGAAGGCAAGGAAGGCTTCTTCCTGCAGCTGGCCCAGCAGATCAACGGCCTGCTGGATGCCAATGCATCGAGCATCGAACAGATCTCCAGCCTGCTCACCGCCCTGTCGCAGGGCGACCTGACCGCGCGCATGCACGGCGACTTCCACGGTGTGTTCGCCACCATGCGCGACGACGCCAATGCCACCGCCGAACAGCTCAGCGGCATCGTCACCCGCATCAAGCAGTCCAGCCAGGCCATCAGCCAGGCTGCCAGCGAGATCGCCACCGGCAACAGCGACCTGTCGCGCCGTACCGAGCAGCAGGCGGCCAACCTGGAAGAAACCGCCGCCTCGATGGAGGAACTGACCTCCACCGTGCGCCAGAACGCCGAGCATGCCCGCCAGGCCAACCAGCTCGCCATCGGCGCGCACACCGTCGCCTCGCAGGGCGGCGACGTGGTCGGCCAGGTGGTCACCACCATGAGCGCCATCCAGACCTCGTCCAAGAAGATCGCCGAGATCATCTCGGTCATCGACGGCATCGCGTTCCAGACCAATATCCTGGCGCTCAACGCCGCAGTGGAAGCGGCGCGTGCCGGTGAGCAGGGCCGCGGTTTCGCGGTGGTCGCCTCGGAAGTGCGCACCCTGGCCCAGCGTTCGGCCGGAGCCGCCAAGGAAATCAAGGGCCTCATCGACGACTCCGTCGGCAAGGTCAATGATGGTTCGGCGCTGGTGCACAAGGCCGGCCAGACCATGGGCGAGATCGTCGCCTCGGTGCAGCGCGTGACCGACATCATGGCCGAGATCTCCGCCGCCTCGCAGGAGCAGTCCGCCGGTATCGAACAGGTCAACCAGACCGTCGTGCAGATGGATGAAACCACCCAGCAGAACGCCGCGCTGGTGGAAGAAGCGACCGCCGCCGCCCGCTCGATGGAAGAGCAGGCCGGTCACCTCAGCGACGCGGTTTCGATCTTCAACGTGGAAGAGCAGGCACAGGTCGCAGCGGTAAAGGCAGCACCGGCCCGCGCAGCACGCACCCCGCTCGCGGCCGCTCCGGCACCCGCACCCGTTCCGGCACCGGCACGCAAGACCGCCGGCCGTGCAGTCGCCGCCGCCGAACTGGCCGACGGAGACTGGCAGGAGTTCTGAGCGCGCCGGCGCGCTCATCTCAGCGGAGTGCCACGCCCTGCGCGGCAACCTCGCACTAGCCGATCGAAACGCACCCCGATGCCACGGCATCGGGGTTTTTTGTTTTCAAACCTGAACGCGCTCAGGTTGCATATCTCAATTCGGGGCCGACACGGCCGATATCCCCTATGCCTCGGCACGTATGTCGACGTCGGCCCCAGGGCCATCGCCACCACTCCAGGCATCGCAGCATGCCCCCGACTGTAAAGATCCCTCTCCCATGACCTTGCTCAGCCGCTGGAACCAAGCCTTCTCCAACCTCTCCGTACGCAACAAGCTCAATCTGCTGACCGCACTGATCGCGGTGGGCGTGATCGCGCTTGCGGTCGTCGCCGCGCGCAAGCAGTACCTGGACCTGACCGAGACCCGGAAGGAAAGCCTGAAAACCCAGGTTGAGATCACCTTCGGCATCATGGACCACTACAAGGCCCTGGCTGACAAGGGTGAGCTGACCGAAGCAGCGGCCAAGGAAAACGCCATGAAGGCGGTAGACGCGATGCGCGCCGACGGCGGCAGTGCCTACTACAACATCCTCACCACCGACTACGTGCTGCACGTGCATCCGTTCCAGCCCAAGCGCGTGGGTCAGATGGTGAAGGACTACAAATCGGCTGACGGCGTGGCGCTGTACCAGCTGCAGGTGGACGATGCGGTCAAGAACGGCAGCGGCTACACCTACTACTCCACCACCAAGCCCGGTGCCGAAGGCCTGATTCCCAAAGCCACCTTCGCTTCCATGTACAAGCCGTGGCAGTGGGTCGTGACCAGCGGCGTCTACATGGACGACGTGCAGGACGACGCCATCGCCTTCACGATGGTCATGACCATCACCGGCGGTGTCCTGGTGCTGATCGTGCTCGCCCTGAGCTGGGTGATCGGCAACCGCATCACCGGTCCGTTGCGCCAGGCCACCGGTGTGGCCGAAAGCATCGCCAGCGGCAAGCTGGACAGCCGCATCGGCGTCCAGGCCCAGGACGAACCCGGCCGTCTGCTGGAAAGCATGGGCCGCATGCAGCAGCAGCTGCACGCCGTCATCAGCGGCCAGCGCGAGATGGCCAGCCAGCACGATGCCGGTCAGACCCGCTTCCGCATGGACGAATCCGCGTTCCCCGGCGAGTATGGGCTGATGGTGCATGAAACCAACAGCCTGGTCGGCGCGCACGTGCAGACCATGCAGGACGTGCTGGCCGTGGTGCAGCGCTACGCCGTGGGCGACCTCAGCGCCGACGTGCCGCGCTACCCGGGCGACAAGGCCGCCATCAGCACCACGGTCGACACCGTCAAGCAGAACCTCTCCAGCATCAATGCCGAGATCAAGCGTCTGGGTTCGGCAGCCGCCGCAGGCGACTTCACCCAGCGGGGCGACGAGAGCCGCTTCGATCACGATTTCCGCGCCATGATCGCCAGCCTCAACGCCATGATGCAGGTCAGCGACGATAACCTCGGCAAGCTGTCGCAGCTGCTTTCGGCCATTGCCGAAGGCGACCTCACCGCACGCATGCACGGTGACTATCAGGGCGTGTTCGCCACCATGCGTGATGACGCCAATGCGACCGTCGCCCAGCTGACCCAGATCGTCGGCCAGATCCAGGCCGCCGCCAGCAGCATCAACCTGGCCGCCGGCGAGATCTCGACCGGCAACACCGACCTGTCGCGCCGTACCGAGCAGCAGGCCGCGAACCTGGAAGAAACCGCGGCCTCCATGGAGGAACTGACCTCCAC
>JAEWLO010000282.1 GCA_023457475.1 Pseudomonadota bacterium
GGGCAATGGGGTGGCCGCAGAAAGTGACTTCCGGCACTGCGGATCGGTGACCACTGGGCATGGGTTGCCGGGGCACGGCCCGGCAGACTGGCTCCACACCCATCCCGGAGTCACCGCCATGCACCGCTCCCTCCTCAACTGCCTGCCCTATGCCTGCCTGCTGATGGCCACCTCGGCCTCGGCCGGCGACCTGCAGGTGAACCTGCATGACATCCGCACCCATACCGGCACCCTGAACATGGCGGTGGTGGATGGCCCGGCGGGGTGGGACAGCAAGACCAAGCCGGTGCAGGCCCAGTCCGCCAAGGCTACGGGCGACGAAGCCCGCTTCGTGTTCAAGAACCTGCCAGCGGGTGACTACGCGGTGCTGGTCACCCACGACGAGAACGACAACGGCAAGCTGGACACCAATCTGCTGGGCATCCCGGTGGAAGGCTACGGCTTCAGCAACAACCCGCAGGTGATGCGCAAGCCGACGTTCGAGGAAGCCCGCTTCACTGTGCCGGCCAACGGTGCCTCCATCGACATCACCCTGCGCTGATCGCGCGCCGCCCTACCCACAGGAAAGACCATGGACCGTCGCCGCTTCCTCCAGTCACTGCTTTCCGTCGCCACCACCGCTGCCATCGGCACGGTTGCCCTGCGTGCCGCCCCGGCGCTGGCCGGCGATGCGGCCGCCTTCGCCCAGGCCCGTGACCAGCACCCGTGGTTGACCGGTTGGCGCAGTGTCACCACTGAATCGCTGGGCCCGGCCACGGTGGAGCTGCAGGGGCGGCTGCCGGCCGGCCTCGCGGGCACGCTGTACCGCAATGGCCCGGCCTGGAAGGAGCGCAACGGCTTCCGCTATGACCACTGGTTCGACGGTGACGGCATGGTCCATGGCTGGCACTTCAACGGCAACGGCACGCTCACCCATCGCGGTCGCATGGTGGCCACGCCCAAGTTCACCCGCGAGCAGAAGGCGGGTCGGTTCCTCTACCCCGCAGCCGGCACGGTGGTGCCGGACCTGCAGGCGGTGCGCAACAACGATGATGCCAATGCGGCCAATACCTCGGTGATGGTGATCAACGGGCGTCTGTTCGCGTTGTGCGAAGCGGGCTCGGCGTTCGAGATGGACCCGCAGGCGCTGGGCACGCTAGGGGCCACCACGTGGCGGGAGGACCTGGCCACGGTGCCGTTCTCTGCGCATCCGCTGGCGGACCGCGACGGCAGCATCTGGAACTTCGGCTCCATCTCGCTGCTGGGTGGCACCGGCTTGATGGTGTGGCACATCGGTGCGGACGGAAAGCTGATCTCCGCCAGCGTGCTGGATACGCCGTTCATGGGCTACCTGCACGCGTTCTCCATGACGGATTCCCACCTGGTCTTCATGCTGATGCCGTTCGACTACACCGCGAAGGGCGGTGCCTTCTTCGAACGCATGACCTTCGCCCCCGAGCGCCCGTGCCGCATCGCGGTGGTGCCGAAGTCCGCGCCCGATACCGCACGCTGGTTCGAAGCGCCGTTCACCGCCGCGTATCACTTCGGCGATGCCTACGAGCGCAATGGCCGCATCGTGATGCGCACCGTGCGCCATGACGATATCAACGAGGCCCGGTCGCCGATGAAGGCGGCGATGGACGGCGATGCCGCGCATGCAGCCAATTCGGATGCGAGCCTGATCGAGCTGCACCTGGATCTGCGCAGCGGCAAGGCGCATTGGGAAGACACCGGCATCCACGGCATAGAATTCCCGATGTTCGACAGCCGCACGGCCGGCAACCGCGGAGCCCGTCTGTATACCCCGGTGATGCAGGGCGAGCACACCGCCCCTTACTTCAACGGGGTGGCGGGCTTCGATGTGGAACGAGGGCGTCGCCAGGCATGGCGCTATGGCGCCGATATCCTGGCCGAAGAGCATGTGTTCGTGCCGCGTCCCGGCAGCCGGCGTGCGGATGAGGGCTGGCTGGTGGGGACGCTGCTGGATGCGGCCAGCCAGCGCAGCGGGATTGCCGTGCTGGATGCCCAGCGTATCGATGAGGGTCCCTTGGCGCAGGCATGGTTGCCGTACGCCGTGCCGCTGGGATTCCATGGCACGTTTGCCGCCGCCTGACCGTAGGGACACGCCATGCGTGTCCCCCGCCGTGCCGGTACCGTTCGATCAGAACCGCGCCGACGCTCCCACGAAGAAGGTACGTGCGCCACCATCGTAGTTGTTGCCTTCGTCAATGGTCGACACATCCCCCACGTTCAACACGCCCGCACGCAGCGTCAGGTGCTCGTTGACCTCGAACCCCGTCACCAGATCCCAGGTCGTATACGCCTTGGCGAAGGTCGAGCTCGTGGCCGAGACCAGCTGCTTGCCGATGTGCTGTGCGCTTGCGTTCAACGACCACGCATCCGTCACCTGCCACTCCAGCGAGGTGTTGGCAGTCAGTTCCGGCACCACCAGCAGGGTGGCCCCGGTGGTGCGGTTCTTCGATTCCAGCATGCGCGTGGCATTCGTCGTCCAGCTCAGGCGCTCGTGCAGGGGCACGGTCACGCTGGCTTCCACGCCACGGGTGCGGGCTTCCTGGATGTTCTGGGCGACCGTCCACCAGTAGCCATTGACGAAGCTGGTGGTCTGGCCGGCAATCTGGCTCAGCGGCACCTGCTCGATCTTGTCGTCGAAGTTGGTCAGGAAGTAGGTGGCCGAGGCCGACCAGCCATTCTTGTCGAAGCCGACCCCCAGCTCGTAGTTGGTGCTGGTTTCCGGTTCCAGGTTCGGGTTGCCGGCCATGTAGCAGCCCCGGGTACCGTCGGCGTTCACCGAGGTGCTGCTCCAGCCCTCCGCCGTGAGCGCACGGCAGCCGTTGCCGCCGGACTGGGTCGCCGCGCCGGCGGTGCCCTGCTTCAGGTTCGGGGCGCGGAAGCCCTGCGAGATGCCACCGCGCACGGTCCAGGCATCGCTGGGGTGCCACACGCCGTAAATGCGCGGGCTGAGGTTGTCGTCGTAGTTATCGGTGTTGTCCCAGCGCAGGCCCAGGGTGAGGGTGAAGCGCTCATGCAGGGTGATGTGGTCCTCGGCGAACAATGCCCACGAGTCGGCCTCGTTGGAGGTGCTGATCCGGCCACTGCCGGTCCAGGTCACCGGCACGGTGCCGATGGTGTCTTCGTTCTGCAGTTCCTCACGCTTCCACTGACCGCCCACGTTCAGGCGGTGCTCGAAGCCGAGGTGGAAGCCGGTATTGAAGGCTGTATCGAACACGGTCTCTTTCGAGTGGTTGCCCACCTCGCTGCCCTTGTCCTCGTAATCGTTCTGCACCAGCGTTGTCTTGGAGGTGGTGGCGTCGCCGTAGCGGCCATCATGGGTGAGCACGTAACCGGTCTGTACCAGCTTGGACAGGCCCCAGCTGCTCACGTCGCCTGCCCCGCTGTTGCGCTGCGTGCCACGCGAGGCTTCGACACCGACGGTGTGGTCGTCGTTGATCCGCCAGTTGAACAGCACGTTGGCGTTCTCGGCCTTGTTGCCCGGGGTCTGGCGCGCACCGCGGTCGGATTCCCGGTCGGTGATGTTCGCACCCACCCGCAGGCCCAGGTTTTCGGTGAGCGGGCCACTGAACAGCGCGCCCATCTGGGTGGTGTTGCCGCGCGTGTCCGAATCGGGCTTGCTGTAGTTGAAGGTGACCGAGCCACCCCATTCCGGCGCGATCTTGCGGGTGATGATGTTGATCACCCCGCCCATCGCGTCCGAACCGTACAGCGACGACATCGGACCGCGCACCACCTCGATGCGTTCGATCATGTCCGGCGACAGCCAGTTGAGGTCCTGCGGGCCGAGATCGTCGCGGTAGTTCACGCCCGCCGAGCTGCCTTGGCGGCGACCATCGATGAGGATCAGGGTGTACTGCTCGGGCAGGCCGCGCAGCCGGATCTTCGACTGCGCGCCGGACAGCGCGTAGCCGCCGGTGACGCCCGGCACGGTGCTCAGCAGCTGGCCGATGCTGCTCACCGGCTTGCGTTCGATCTCCTCTCGGGTGATCACGCTGATGCTGGCGGGGGCGTCCTTGATCCACTGCTGGGCGCCGGTGGCGGTGACGACCACGGTGTCCATCTGACGGGCTTCGCCGCTGGCGGCGGCATCGGGGGCGGCGTTCGCCTGGGTGGACAAGGCGAGGCAGACGGCCACGGCCAGGACGGAGGTGGTACGGGAAGCGCGGGGGAACGACATCGAAGCAGTACTCCTGTGAGCTGAGTCCGCTGGCGATGGCTGGGACATCCATGTGGGGGAGGAACGGAAAACTTAACAATCGTATCAGGAATCATTCGCATCAGACACAAATCGACACTTTCCCGCCTTTCGGTCATGCATTAACGAAATGTTATAATGTCACTTTCATCGGCCATGATCGGGCCGTCACCCACGTTCCAGGTCCGTCCCCATCCATGAAGCTGCATGCCCTTGCCGCCGCCCTCGCGGCCGTTTCGTTTGCTCCCGCCTCCTTCGCGCAGTCAGCGGCGGACTCCGCGCTCACCCTCGGCAAGGTCGACGTTCACCAGCACACCGAAGGCCAGCTCACTGCCCACCAGGTGCTGACCTCGGTGGACGTGCTGGGCGCGGACCAGATCGAAGACAAGAACGTGTCGCACAGCTGGGAACTGCTCGGCCAGATGCCAGGCATCCAGCTCACCGAAACCCGCCAAGGCGCCGAATCCGGCAAGGTCAGCTTCCGCGCCTTCAATGGCGAGGGCTACCTCAACGCGATCAAGACCCTCATCGACGGCGTGCCCAGCAACGTCAACAGCGGCAACCAGCGTTTCATCGACATGCTGTTTCCGCTCGAGATCAGCTACATCGAAGTAGTGCGCGGCACCAACGACCCGCGCTACGGCCTGCATAACATCGGCGGCAACGTGAACTTCGGCACCCGCCAGGGTGGCACGTACACCGATGCGCGGCTTGGCTACGGAAGCTACAACACCCGCGACGCGCAGCTGGCGGTCGGTCGTGAAAGCAACGGCTTCGCGCAGAACTATTTCCTCGGCATGCAGGCGTCGGATGGCTACCGCGACCACGACACCTCGAAGAAGTACGCCGTGGGCGGCAAATGGTTCTACGGAAACCTGGATGAGGACGGCATGCGCATTGGCCTGACGGCCCGCGCCTACCACCACGAAGCCGATGAGCCGGGCTTCATGACCGCCGAGGAGCTGCGCACGCACCGGCGGGGCTCCCAGCTCCGCAACGCCAACGACTACGACGACCGCGACATGCGTCAGTTCGGCGTGCATCTGGACCTCAAACTGACCGATGCGGTGTTCTTCGGCACCAAGCTCTACTACAACCGTTACGAGGACGACCGCAAAGTCACCTTCAGCGACCTGCCCACCGG
>JAEWLO010000283.1 GCA_023457475.1 Pseudomonadota bacterium
GCAGCGATCCCACCCCGGTGCCGACGGAGAACAGGGCCAGCGCGAAAATGTACAGCGTCGGCTCGCCGCCCAGGTTGACGACCGCGTAGGTCGGCAGCTGCGAGGTGAGCATGGTGCCGACGAACCAGAACCACGAGACGCCGAGGATGGCGTTGCGCACCGCCTTCTGCTTCTTCGCCAGGCGAAGGACCGCCAGCGACTCCGGCAGGGGATTCCAGTTGATCTTCAGGTCCGGCGCACCCGCGTCGACCTTGGGAATCATGCGCGCGGTGATGTTGCCGGCTATGGCCAGCGCGATCACGGCGGTGGCCGCGACCACGGGTCCGTAGCTGCCGGCCAGGGTGAAGATGATGCCGCCGGCGATCATGCCGGTCAGGATGGACATCGAGGTGCCCATTTCGACCAGACCGTTGCCGCCGGTGAGTTCCTCCGGTTTGAGTACCGAGGGCAGCACCGAGTACTTGACCGGGCCGAACAGCGTGGATTGCAGACCGGTGCAGAACAGCGCCACCAGCAGGACCGGCATGCTCTGGGTGAGGAAGCCGACCGCCGCGATCAACATGATCGCGATCTCCATCGTCGTGGTGATCACGATCAGCCGCGACTTCTCCAGCTTCTCGGCAACCTGCCCGGCCAGCGCGGAGAAAAGGAAGTAGGGCAGGATGAAGATGGCCGGGGCCAGCGTGGTGTACAGCGACTGCTCTGCCTGGCTGACGCCGAGATAGAACAGCAGGCCGATGATCGCCTGGCGGTACACGTTGTCGTTGAAGGCCCCCAGCGACTGCACGATGAAGAACGGCAGGAAGCGACGCTGGCGGAGCAGGGCGAACTGACTGTGGCCGGACATGGAATCTCCTTGCGGACCGGCGCACCTTAGCATGCGGTCAAAGACAGCCGGGCAGTGCCCGGCCGACGCAGTCGGCGTTTCACGCGTTCGTGGTCACGGCAAGGTGCGCCTCACCGCAATGTACGGGCCGCCTCGTTCGCCGCCCCGCGCAGCTTCGGCAGCAGGCGCAGCATCAGCGCCATCTGGGTGCGGATCAGCTGCAGCTTGGCAGGCATGCCGTCGTCTACCTGCTCCAGCTGCTCAGCCAGCGCCCGGTCTTCATCGTTGCGGCTTTCCTCGACCGGCTGCCGCTGCTGCAGCGCCGAGGCAATCTGATGCATGGACTGCAGCACCCGTTCGCTGCCCTGCCGGGCCAGCGGGTCCGCCGCAAAGCTGTCCAGCTGCGCCCGGTGCGCGCCCAACGCCGACAGGTGGCCCAGCAGGGTGTTGGACAACGCCAGGAACCGGAATCCGGCGTCCAGATTGCGACGCACGTGGCCGGGCTCGCGCAGCATGTTGGACAGCGCGGTCGACAAGGCCACGTCGGCGTTGTGCATGTCGCGGCGGGCCACCCGGTAGGCCAGGTCGTCCTGCATCCCGCTGCCGTACTGACCCAGGACGGCCTGCAGGTACCCCGCACAGCGCTCCAGCACCCGCGCCATCACCTCGTTGAGGCGTCGTCCCTGCCAGTCGGGCAGGATCAGGAAGGCGGCCGCCGCTGCGATCGCGCAGCCCAGCAGGGTATCCACCAGGCGCGGCCAGATCAGCAGGAAGCCGTCGCCGATCAGGTTGAAGCAGGTCAACGCCATTACCGTGATGGCAGCCGAGGCGACGAGGTAGCGGTCGCTGCGGGTGAAGAAGAACAGCAGCGCCGACAACAGGGCGATCAGCAGCTCCACGCGCAGGTCCTGGAACAGCTGCAGCAGGGCCCACGTCAGCACCAGGCCGATCAGCGTGCCGGCCACCCGCTGCGCCAGCCGCTGGCGGGTCGCACCGAAGTTCGGTCGGCACACGAAGACGATGGTGAGCAGCACCCACGAACCGTTCTGCGTGTTGAACAGGCGAATGGCGAGGAAGCCCACCACCAGTGCGACGGCCATGCGAAGGCCGTGACGGAACAGCACGGAGCCAGGCGTCAACTGCTGGCGCAGGCGCACGCCCATCTCACGCAGCGTGTGAGGATTGGTATCGCGCAGACGGGTGTCGACGTTGTCGAGGGTGGATTCGGACTGTGCGGCTTCCGACAGGCGTCGCTCGATGCTCTGCAGGTTGTGACCGAGCAGTTCCAGCGAGGACAGCAGGCGCTGCCACTGCGGATTCTGCTGGCCGCGCAGCCACGCCAGCGAGTCGGTGAGGTCAGCGGTCGCCTGGCGGGTACGTTCGCCGTACACGAAGGGACGGCGCAGCCGGATGGCGGTGCCCAGCTGGGCACAGGCATCGCCCTGCAGCGCCAGCAGGCGCTGGCAGCGGTACAGCACGTCGCTGTGGAAGAAGGCTTCGGTCAGCGCGCCGTAGGGATAGTGCGAGGAGCTGGCGCGCTCGTGGAAGTCCTGGGCCATGTAGTACAGCCGCAGGTACAGGCCGGACTGCACGCCGGGCCGGCCGGAACGACCGAAGCGGGCCAGGATGGCGGTCTTGGCGGTGTTGAGGGCTTCGACCACCCGGCGGTTCTGTTCGGCCAGGGCGAGCTGGCGCTGCTGCAGGTCCAGCTCGCGCACGGGCTCGAACAGATCAGCCTTGAGTTCGAGGTAGCGGCCCAGCTCCACGTACAGCCGCGCCATGCGCTCGCGCACCGGGCGGTTGGCGAACAGCGCGGTCCACAGGATGGACAGCAGGCCGTACCAGAGCGCACCGGCCAGCAGGTGGCTGACGGCGGTGATGGCCTGGGCGCGGTCGGCGGCCCCGTGCTGTTCCAGCCCGATCATGGTGTAGATGGCGAGGGTCACCGTGGCCTGGGCGATGGACGCATACCGTTCGCCGAGCGCGCCGAGCAGGGTCAGCCCGAAGGTGGAGGCAGCGAGCGCGGCAATGAACACCCAAGGCCACGCAAACAGCTCGACCACGGCTGCAGCGGCGACAACGAAGCACAGCAGCGAGAGCGCGACCGACTTGGTCCGCCCCCACCAGTTGTCATCGGTCTCGGCAATGGCACTGGCGATGATGCCCAGGAACACACCGGGCAGCGCGGGCAGTTCCCCCAGATACCAGCAGGTTCCCATGGCGACCGAGAGGGCGATGAACACCCGAAGGCCATAGCTGGCCTTCTCATGCGCCCACAGGCGGCTCAGACGTGAATCTCGGGCGGACATGCGGGCTCGGCGTACGAAGTCGCCCCATTATTGCGTGATTGTTGACGAGTCTGCGCGAAGAGCCCCTTCGGCTGTAGGTCTACGTGCCTAGGGCCGTCGGGTGTGGGTTTGCGGGACACGCCGTGAATCCATCCATG
>JAEWLO010000284.1 GCA_023457475.1 Pseudomonadota bacterium
CACCTCCGACGACCCGATTCTTGCCAAGCGCCTGGAGGAAATCGGCTGCGCGGCGGTGATGCCGCTGGCCGCGCCGATCGGCTCGGGCCTGGGCATCCAGAACAAGTACAACCTGCTGGAAATCATCGAGAACGCGAAAGTGCCGATCATCGTCGATGCCGGCGTGGGCACGGCGTCCGACGCGGCCATCGCAATGGAGCTGGGCTGCGACGGCGTGCTGATGAACACCGCCATTGCCGGCGCGCGCAACCCGGTGCTGATGGCCAGCGCCATGCGCAAGGCCGTGGAAGCCGGGCGCGAGGCGTTCCTGGCCGGGCGCATCGCTCGCAAGCGCTATGCAAGTGCGTCCTCGCCGGTGGAAGGAGTGATCGGCTGATGACCGACCCGTTCTCGAGCAGCGGTGCCAAGGCTCCGCCCAAGCCGTTCACCGTGAGCGAAGGCCGCCGCGAGATCCGCAGTTTCGTGCTGCGCCAGGGCCGCTTTACCCCGGCCCAGCAGCGCGCGTTCGATGAGCGCTGGCCGCGTTTCGGGCTGGACTTCACCGGCGAGCCGCGTGATCTGGATGCCACCTTCGGCCGCGATGCGCACAAGGTGCTGGAAATCGGCTTCGGCAATGGCGCGGCCCTGCGTTTCGCCGCGCAGCAGGATCCGGGCCGCGACTACATCGGCATCGAGGTGCATGCCCCGGGCGTGGGCCGGCTGCTCAACGCACTGGCCGACGACAACGCCGACCATGTGCGCCTGTACCACCACGATGCCGTGGAGGTGCTGGAGAAGGAGATCGCCGACGGCGCGCTGGACGAGATCCGCATCTACTTCCCGGACCCTTGGCACAAGAAGCGCCACAACAAGCGCCGCCTGGTGCAGCCGGCCTTCGCAGCGCTGCTGGTGCGCAAGCTCCGCCCCGGCGGCCGACTGCACTGCGCGACGGACTGGGAAGACTACGCCGAGCAGATGTGGGAGGTGCTGGACGCCACCGAAGGCCTGGTCAACCGCGCCGGACCACGCGGCCAGGTGGAACGGCCCGACTGGCGGCCGCAGACCCACTTCGAGACCCGCGGCCAGAAACTCGGCCACGGTGTGTGGGACCTGCTGTACGACCGCACCTGACCTGAGGCAAGGACCGCCCCGCCATGGAAACCGCGCTGACGCTGACCAACGACATGAAGCTCGTGCTCGGGCTGGTCGGCTTCACGATGGCGATGTTCCTGTTCGAGCGCATCCGCGCCGACGTGGTGGCGCTGGTGGTACTGGTGGTGCTGGGCGTCACCGGGTTGATCGCACCGGAGGAGATCTTCGGCGGTTTCTCGGGTAACGCGGTGATGAGCATCATCGCCACCACCATCCTCGGTGCCGGCCTGGACCGCACCGGGGCGCTGAACCGGTTGGCGGCCTGGCTGTTGCGGCGCGGGCACGGCGTGGAACAGCGGCTGCTGATGATGACCACGGCCATTGCCGGCCTGAACTCCTCCTTCATGCAGAACCCGTCGGTGATGGCGTTGTACCTGCCGGTGGCCTCGCGGCTGGCGGCGCGCACCGGGCTCACCCTGCAGCGGCTGCTGCTGCCGATCGCCGCGGGCATCGTGATGGGCGGCGCGCTGACCATGGTCGGTAATTCGCCGCTGATCCTGCTGAACGATCTGCTGGCCTCGGCCAACAACAACCTGCCTTCGGGCCTGGCCACCATCGAGCCGCTGCGCATGTTCGCGCCGCTGCCGATCGGCCTGGCGCTGCTGGCCGTCTCGCTGCTGTACTTCCGCTTCTTCGGCGACCGCAAGCTGGTGGAAGAGGAAACGCTGGCCAACGACGGGGTGACCCCGGCGCGCACCGAGAGCTATTTCGCCAAGACCTACGGGATCGAAGGCGATGTGTTCGAGCTGGTGGTGAGCGCGGAAAGCCCACTGGTGGGCATGACCCTGGGGGAGGCGGAGACCGTGCACGATGCGCCGCTGATGCTGGCGTTGAAGACCGGCAACGACACCCGCCTGGCCCCGCCGGCGGAGATGCGCATCTGGGTGGGCAGCGTGCTGGGCGTGATGGGCAGCCGCCAGCAGGTAAGCGATTTCGCACAGAACCAGTTCCTGCGCATGTCTTCGCGGCTGAAGCACCTGGGCGACCTGTTCAATCCCAGCCGCGCCGGCATTTCCGAAGCCGTGGTGCCGCCCACCTCCGATGTGATCGGCAAGAGCGCCTCGCAGCTGCGGCTGCGCAAGCAGCGCGGGATCAGCCTGCTGGCGATCAACCGCGACAAGCAGGTGATCCGCGAGGATGTACGCAACGTGCCGCTGCGTGCAGGCGACATGCTGGTGTTCCACAGCATCTGGACCGATCTGGCGCAGGCCGCCAAGAGCCGCGATTTCGTGGTGGTGACCGACTACCCGAAGGGCGAACAGCGCCCGCACAAGTTCAAGATCGCGATGACGATCTTCGCCATCACCATCCTGATCGCGCTGACCAGCAAGCTGCCGGTGGCGCTGACCCTGATGACCGGCGTGGCCGGCATGCTGCTCACCGGTGTGCTGCGCATGGACGAGGCCTATGCCTCGATCAACTGGAAGACCATCTTCATGATGGCCGGGCTGATTCCGCTCGGCTGGGCGATGGACAGCAGCGGTGCGGCAGCATGGGTGGCCGGGCATACCATCGACCGGCTGCCGACCGGCATTCCGGTGTGGACGCTGGAGATCGCGCTGGCCTTGCTGACGACGGTGTTCTCGTTGGTGATCAGCCACGTAGGCGCGACCATCGTGATGGTGCCGATCGCGGTGAACCTGGCGTTGGCGGCGGGCGGCAATCCGACCGCGTTCGCATTGATCGTGGCGTTGTCGGCATCCAACAACCTGATGACCGCCTCGAACCCGGTGATTTCGATGATCACCGGCCCGGCCAATTACACCCCGCGCGAGTTGTGGCGGGTGGGCGCGCCGTTGTCGTTGATCTACACCGTCGTTGTGGTGGCGATGATCAACGTGATGTTCTGAGACCTCCTGGGCCGGCCAACGGCCGGCCCTCGGGGCACCAATCAGCGCAGGAACACATGCCCGTCGCGGACCTGGAGCGGAACGGCCCTTAATTGGTCGCCCTTGCACGGCCCGGCAATGCACACACCGTCCTCCAGCGAGAACGATGCCCCGTGCGCGGCACAGACCAGATACCCCTCCTTGCTCTTCAGGAACTGCCCCGGGGCCCAGTCCAGCCGCCGACCCGCGTGAGGACAGATGTTGAGCCAGCCCCGCACCGCACCTGCCTCCCGGTAGAGCACCAGCGATTCGTGGTCGCCGTCCACCGCCGCCTCAACTTCAAAAAACCCGCCGTCGGGAATGCGGTCCAACGTAATCAGGGCGGCGGGCGCGGTGTCGGAAGCGTGCATGGGCGACTCGGCGGAACAGGGCCGGTTAGTTTCGCACGCCCTCATGTGGCTGGCTGCAAAATGAACATAACGCCTTGATTGTTAACGCAATCGGCACGTTTTTAACGTTTTTTTCACTCAATGACAGAAGCCACCTTGGATACTGGGCTCCTGCTGACTTCAGCCGAATGACCGCCATGCCTCTGCACTTCCAGTTCAACCAGTTCCGCACGCTGTTCGCGCCGCGCAAGCCGCGCCATCCGCTGGTGCGCGTGGCCGTGGGCCTGCTGGGCCTGGCCATTCTGGCCGCATTGGTGTTCGTGGGCGTGTTCGTGGGTGCAGCGATGATCATTGCCGGCGTGGCATGGAAGCTGCTGGCCAGCCGCAAGCAGGCCGCACGCAGCGCCGACCCGAAAGTGGTCGAGGGCGAGTACCGCGTCGTGCGGAAGCAGGCTTTGCCGATTTCGCAGTAACGCGGCCGTCTGCGCGTGCCGGACGGCCGCCGATGTACCATCGGGTGACCTCCAGAATCAGGACGCGCGCATGACCGATGTAATCCCCACGCCCGTAACGCCGCGCATTCCCGTCGCGGGCGGCGGAACCTTCCCGGTGCGCCGCATCTACTGCGTGGGCCGCAACTTTGCCGATCACGCGCGCGAGATGGGCGCAGCGGTACCTGCCGCCGATGACCGCGGCCGCCCGATGTTCTTCACCAAACCCGCCGATGCGATCGTGGTGGGTCACGACGATGTGATCCCCTACCCGCCCGCCACCCAGGACCTGCACCACGAAGTGGAGCTGGTGGTGGCGATCGGCCGTGATGCTCCGGCCGGCGAACTGCCGGTGGATCAGGCCGAGGGGCTGGTCTTCGCCTACGGCGTCGGCCTGGACCTGACCCGTCGCGACCTGCAGGCGGCCGCCAAGGCCAAGGGCCATCCCTGGGACACGGCCAAGGGCTTCGACCATTCCGCGCCGGTGAGCGAACTGGTGCCGGCCGGCGAAGTCGGCGATCTGGCCGCGCTCAATCTGTCGCTGGAAATCAACGGCGAGGTCCGCCAGCAGTCGTTGCTGGACCAGATGATCTGGAACGTGCCGGAAATTCTCCACGAACTTTCCAGACTGTGGGCGCTGCGCGCGGGCGACCTGGTGTTCATGGGCACGCCATCGGGCGTGGCCGCATTGAAGCCCGGCGACCGTTTCAGCGCGCGCCTGGAAAACGTGGCCGAGCGGCACGGCATCATCGGCGGATGACATCGGCTGCGCTACGCTGCCTTGCCCTTTGAAAGCACCGCAACAGGAGAATCCGATGGGAATGCTGACCGAGTTCAAGGAATTTGCCATGCGCGGCAACGTCATCGACCTGGCGGTCGGTGTCGTGATCGGTGCGGCGTTCGGCAAGATCGTCAGTGCGCTGGTCGAGAAGATCATCATGCCGCCGCTGGGCTGGATGATCGGCCGGGTCGACTTTTCCGAGCTGGCGTGGACCTTGGCACCGGCGCGGGTAGCCGCCGATGGCACCGAGATTCCGGCAGTCGTGATCGGCTACGGCGATTTCATCAACACGGTGGTGCAGTTCATCATCGTGGCCTTCGCGATCTTCATGGTGGTGAAGGTGATCAACCGGTTGGCGAAGAAGAAGGAAGCCGCGCCGGCTGCGCCGAAGGAAGAGGTGGTGTTGTTGCGGGAGATCCGCGATAGCCTCAAGAGGTAGAGCCGGGCCCTGCCCGGCTGCCGTAACGGTGAGAAGGACCCCGCCCCGGCGGGGTTTTTCGTGGGTGGAAAACAGCATCTCCCGGAACCATGACCTCCCGCCCATGTGCGACGGGACGATGCTGATACTCTCGGACGCTTCCGCCCCGTTTTCCGGAGTTCGTCCATGCGTCGCCGCGCCCTTGCCCTCGCCTCCTCCCTCGCCCTGCTGGCCGCACCGGCTTTCGCGGCGACCGGGACCACCACGCTGCCCCCCAAGTCGCTGGCCGTGGCCGCCGAGCTGCGCGAGCAGGCGCTGAAAGACGACACCGGCTACAAGGTGGTGGAGTCGCTCACCACCGAGATCGGCCCGCGCATTGCCGGCAGCGAGGCCGATGCCCGCGCGGTGGCCTGGGCAGTGGCCAAGTTCAAGGCGCTGGGCTTCGACAAGGTCTACACCGAGCCGGTGGAATTCCCGAAGTGGGAACGCCGCAGTGAAAGCGCGCACGTGACCGGCAAGCACGCCCAGCCGCTGGCGATCACCGCGCTGGGCGGCAGCCCGGGCGGCAGCGTGGAAGCCGAAGTGGTCCGCTTTGCCGACCTGGCCGCGCTGCAGGCCGCGCCGGAAGGGTCGCTGAAGGGGAAGATCGCCTTCGTCGACTATCAGATGACCGCCTACCGCGATGGCCGCGACTATGGCAAGGGCGGCGCGGTGCGCAGCAAGGGCCCGTCCGAAGCGATCCGCAAGGGCGCGATCGGCTTCGTGATGCGCTCGGCGGGCACGGATTCGCATCGTGTACCGCACACCGGCATCACCCGCTTCGATGACGGCCTGACTCCGGTGCCGTCGGCCGCGTTGTCGGTGCCCGATGCCAACCAGCTGGCACGTCTGGTCGCGCTGGGCCCAACCACCCTCGCACTGAACCTGGACTGCGGCTGGGACGGCAAGGCCACCTCGTACAACGTGATCGGCGAGATCACCGGGCGCAGCCTGCCCAAGGAAGTGGTGGTGATCGGCGGGCACCTGGATTCCTGGGACCTGGGTACCGGCGCGGTCGACGACGGCGCAGGCGTAGGCATCACCATGGCGGCCGGCCATCTGATCGGCCAGCTCAAGCAGGCTCCGAAGCGGACCATCCGCGTGGTGGCCTTCGCCAACGAGGAACAGGGTCTCTACGGTGGCAAGGCGTACGCGGAAGCACACGCCAAGGACATCGCGCTGCATCAGGTGGGTGCGGAGAGCGACTTCGGTGCGGGCCGCATCTACGCCTTCAACACCGGTTCGCCGAATCCGGACGGGTCGCGCGAAGCAACCCGCCAGATTGCCGAAGTGATGAAGCCGCTGGGCATCGAGTACGTAGCCGACAAGGGGGGCCCGGGACCGGATATCGGCCCGCTGGCTGCCAAGGGCGGTGCCTGGGCCTGGCTGGCGCAGGACGGCAGCGACTACTTCCACCTGCACCATACGGCCGACGATACGCTGGACTAGATCGACCCGGCGGCGCTGGCGCAGAATGTGGCGGCGTATACCGTGTTCGCCTATCTGGCTGCCGAGGCCGACGGAACGTTCGGCAGCGAGGCCAAGCCGACCACGCCGCCGAACGAGTGATCC
>JAEWLO010000285.1 GCA_023457475.1 Pseudomonadota bacterium
GGCGTGCACGCTACGATGCAGGCATGGACCGTATCGCCGCCTTCGCCGAACTGCTCGAACGCCACACCGGGGTGGACGGCACCCATGCGGTGGCGCTGCCTGGGGTGCGGCTGATCCGGGCCTCCTCGCCGACGCTGCCGATGCCGGTGATCTATGAACCCACCGTCTGCCTGGTGGCGCAGGGCGTGAAACAGGCGTGGCTGGGCGCGACGGCGTACCGCTACGACCCGGCACACTATCTGGTGGCGTCGGTGGACCTGCCGGTCATGGGCGCGGTAGTGGTGGCCAGCATGGCGGAGCCTTACCTGTGCCTGCAGCTGGACCTGGACGTGGCCGTGCTGTCCGAGCTGCTGTTGCAGCATCCTGCCCTGGCGACGGGACGATCGGGGCCGGCAGCGGGGCTGTCGCTCACGGCGACGCACCCGGATCTGCTGGACGCGGCGATCCGCCTGGTCGCCCTGTTGGACGCACCGGCCGACGTGGCGGCGCTGGCCCCGCTGATCCAGCGCGAGATGCTCTACCGGCTGCTGCAGGGGCCGGCGGGTGGGGTTATGCGGCACATGGCGCAGGCCGACAGCCGGCTGCGCCAGATCGCCCGGGCCATTGTGTGGATCAAAGCGCATTTCCGCGGAGCGTGCCGGATCGAGGATGCTGCCGGACAGGCGGGCATGGGCCGCTCCAGCTTCCACCAGCATTTCAAGGCGATCACCACGCTGAGTCCGCTGGAGTACCGCAACCAGCTGCGTCTGCAGGAGGCCCGACGGCTGATGGTGGGGACGGCGATGGATGCGGCGACCGCCGGGTTCACGGTGGGCTATGAAAGCCCGTCGCAGTTCAGCCGCGACTACGCGCGCGTGTTCGGTCTGCCACCGGCACGCGATGCTGGCCGTCTGCGTGAGGCCGCTTCAGCCGCCGAAGGCGGCGGGTGAGTCGAAGCGCATCGCTGCGCCGGTAACGGGATGGATGAACCCCAGCCGGCAGGCATGCAGGAACACGCGTTCGGCGGGCGCGGCACCGTAAAGCACATCGCCCACGATCGGATGGCCGAGACTGGCCATGTGCAGGCGCAGCTGATGGCTACGGCCGGTGACCGGCTCCAGCGCCACGCGTGTGCGCTGCGCGCTCGGGTCGCGGGCCAGCACCTGCCATCGGGTCAGCGCGGGTTTGCCGCGCACAGGGTCCACCTGCTGTCTTGGCCGGTTGGGCCAGTCGACAATCAGCGGAAGGTCGACCTCGCCGGCGTCGTCCACCAGCAGCCCCTCCAGCAGCGCCTCGTAGCCCTTGCCGACCTGTCGCTGCTCGAACTGTGCCGACAGCGCGGCCTGCATGGCCTTGCCGCGGGCATGCAGCAGCAGCCCCGAGGTCACCTGGTCGAGACGATGCACGGTCAGCGCATCCGGATACCGCGCCTGCAGGCGTGCGACCACGCAGTCCTGGTTCTCCGGGGTTCGCCCGGGCACGGACAGCAGCCCGGCGGGCTTCTCGGCCACCAGCAGGGCGTCGTCGATGTAGTGGAGTTCGATCATGCGGCCGCGACAGGAGCCAATACGAGAACGGGGAGGCCGAAGCCTCCCCGTCCGGTGATGCAGAAACGCGGTGGATCAGCCCAGCAGGTGGGCGACGCCGGCGCGTTCCTCTTCCAGCTCGGCCAGGGTCTTGTCGATGTACTTCTGGCTGAAGTCGTCGACCGGCAGATCCTTGACCAGGGTGTACTCGCCGTTCTGGGTGGTCACGGCAAAGCCGAAGATCACGCCTTCCGGAATGCCGTAGGAGCCGTCGGACGGCACGCCCATGGTGACCCACTTGCCATTGCTGCCCAGCACCCAGTCACGCACGTGATCGATGGCGGCGTTGGCGGCCGACGCGGCGGAGGACGAGCCACGGGCTTCGATGATGGCCGCACCGCGCTTGCCCACGGTCGGAATGAAGGTGTTGGCGTTCCATTCCTGATCATTGATGGCGTCGGCGATGGAGGCACCGTCGGCGGTGGCGAAACGGTAGTCCGGGTACATGGTCGGGCTGTGGTTGCCCCACACGACCAGCTTCTCCATGCCGGCGACCGGCTTGCCGAGCTTGGTCGACAGCTGGCTCAGCGCGCGGTTGTGGTCCAGGCGCAGCATGGCGGTGAAGTTGCGCGGGTTCAGGTCCGGGGCCGACTTCATCGCGATGTAGGCATTGGTGTTGGCCGGGTTGCCGACCACCAGCACCTTGACGTCGCGCTTGGCGACCTTGTTCAGGGCAGCACCCTGCGCGGTGAAGATCTTGGCGTTTTCCAGCAGCAGGTCCTTGCGCTCCATGCCCGGGCCGCGCGGACGCGCGCCGACCAGCAGGGCGATGTCGGCGTCCTTGAAGGCCACTTCGGCATCATCGGTGCCGACCATGCCGGCCAGCAGCGGGAAGGCGCAGTCTTCCAGTTCCATCATCACGCCCTTGAGCGCGGCCTGGGCCTTTTCGACCGGCAGCTCGAGCAGCTGTAGGATGACCGGCTGGTCCTTGCCCAGCATTTCGCCGGAGGCGATGCGGAACAGCAGGGCATAGCCGATCTGGCCGGCAGCGCCGGTCACGGCAACACGAACGGGTGCTTTCATGGGGTTTTCCTCTACTAAGTAGCAATAAGCCAAGTGGGAGAAGGCCGCCGGGCGGGGATGACCTGGCGGGGCGGCCGCAGACATGAAAACGGCCCCCGCGAGGGGGCCGTGATGTGGATCAGGCGGCGAGGATCTTGTTCCACTCCGCGACGCGGTCGGCCTGGGCGGCCAGCACGGCGTCGACGTCGCCTTCCAGGGTGATCGAATGGATCACGTCGCCCTGCTTGACCGAATCGACGATGGCCTGGCCGTCGAGCACCTGACCGAACACGGTGTGCTTGCCGTCCAGCCAGTCGGTCTTGATGTGGGTGATGAAGAACTGGCTGCCGTTGGTGGCCGGGCCGGCATTGGCCATGGACAGCGAACCGACCTGGTGCTTCACGCCATTCTTTTCATCTTCGAACTTGTAGCCCGGGCCGCCGGTGCCCTGACCCTTCGGGCAGCCGCCCTGGATCATGAAGTCGGGAATGACGCGGTGGAACACCAGGCCGTCATAGAAGCCGTGCTTGACCAGGTTCACGAAGCTGGCGACCGTGACCGGGGCCTTGTCGGCGAACAGCTCGACCTTGATCGGGCCCTGGGTGGTGTCGAAGGTGGCGATGAGGGACATGTGGATCCTTGAATACGGGGATGTATTGAGCCCCATAAGGATACACCGCGCCCCCTGACCCGCGTGCGCCAGTTGGATGAACGCGTCGTCACGCGCCAGGGTGCCACCGCCCTTACGGAGAACACGCTTCCTGAATGACCGAAATCCCGGGCGGGGCCGGCTGCCAGCGGGGTAGATGAATAGGGAGCCGGGGCCATTTCGCGTTCGGTCATGAAAGCCGTATAATGTTGGACTTCATTTTTCAACTTCCGGCGCCGACTGGCCCCCTTTCGCATGTCCATCGAAAATCTTCGCAACATCGCCATCGTCGCCCACGTCGACCACGGTAAGACCACCCTTGTCGACCAGCTGCTGAAGCAGTCCGGCACGCTCTCCGAGCGTACCGTGCTCGCCGAACGCGTGATGGACAGCAATGACCAGGAAAAGGAGCGTGGCATCACGATCCTGGCCAAGAACACGGCCATCACCTGGGAAGACAAGCGCACCGGCGTCAAGAACCGCATCAACATCGTCGACACCCCCGGACACGCCGACTTTGGCGGTGAAGTGGAGCGCGTGCTGTCGATGGTCGACACCGTGCTGATCCTGGTCGACGCGATGGACGGCCCCATGCCGCAGACCCGCTTCGTCACCCAGAAGGCCTTCGCGATGGGCTTCAAGCCGATCGTCGTGGTCAACAAGGTGGACCGCCCGGGTTCGCGTCCGGACTGGGTGATCGACCAGGTGTTCGACCTGTTCGACAAGCTCGGCGCCACCAATGAGCAGCTGGACTTCCCGATCGTGTACGCCTCGGCCCTGAACGGCTATGCCGGTCTGGAAGACACCGTGCGCGACGGCGACATGACCGCACTGTACGAAGCGATCATGCAGCACGCGCCGAAGCCGGAAGTGGACCCGGAAGGTCCGTTCCAGATGCGCATCAGCCAGCTGGACTACAACAACTTCGTGGGCGTGATCGGCATCGGCCGCATCCAGCGCGGCACCCTGAAGAAGAACATGCAGGTCGCGGTCATCGACCGTGAAGGCAAGAAGCGCACCGGCAAGGTGCAGCAGGTGCTGGGCTTCCTGGGCCTGGAGCGCATCGAGCAGGACACCGCGGAAGCCGGCGACATCGTCGCCATCTCGGGCATCCAGCAACTGACCATCTCCGACACCGTCTGCCATCCCGACACCCCGGAAGCGCTGCCGGCGCTGACCGTGGACGAGCCGACCATCTCGATGACCTTCCAGGTCAACAACTCGCCGTTCGCCGGCAACAAGGACCTGTCCGGTGGCAAGTTCCTGACCAGCCGCCAGATCAAGGACCGCCTGGAGCGTGAGAAGGTCCACAACGTGGCCCTGAAGGTCGAGCAGCTCGAAGACGCCGACAAGTTCCTGGTCTCCGGCCGTGGCGAACTGCACCTGTCGGTGCTGATCGAGAACATGCGTCGCGAAGGCTACGAGCTGGCTGTGTCGCGTCCGGAAGTGATCATCAAGGAAGTCGACGGCCAGATGATGGAGCCGATCGAGCAGCTGGTGGTGGACGTGGAAGAAGTGCACCAGGGCGGCGTGATGGAAAAGCTGGGCACCCGCAAGGGCCAGCTGAAGAACATGGAGCCGGACGGCAAGGGCCGTGTGCGCCTGGAATACTCGATCCCAGCCCGTGGCCTGATCGGCTTCCAGAACGAATTCAAGACCCTGACCCAGGGTTCGGGCCTGCTGTTCCACGTGTTCGACCATTACGGTCCGAAGGAACAGGGCGCGATCGCCAAGCGCATCAACGGCGTGATGATCGCCAATGCCCCGGGCGTCACCCCGGCCTACTCGCTGGGCCCGCTGCAGGAACGCGGCAAGCTGTTCGCTGCGGAAGGCGACAACGTGTATGAAGGTCAGCTGGTCGGCATCCACTCCAAGGACAACGACCTGACCGTCAACGCGATCAAGACCAAGCCGCTGACCAACATGCGCGCTTCGGGCAAGGACGATGCGATCCAGCTGACCCCGGCGATCAAGTACTCGCTGGAACAGGCCCTGGACTTCATCGAGGACGACGAGCTGGTCGAGATCACCCCGAAGGAGATCCGTCTGCGCAAGAAGTTCCTGACCGAAAGCGACCGCAAGAAGGCGTCGCGCGGCGGTTGATCGGACCGTTGTCGTGACCGACACCCCCTACAACCCGGATCCGCATACGCATCCGGGTCTCCATGTGATCGCCTTGCTGGAAGCCGGCAAGGCGGCACTGGCGCTGCTGGCGGCGACCGGGCTGGAAATGCTCGGTCCGCAGCCGCTTCGCGACGGGGTCAATGCCCTGATCCGGCGTTTCAGCCTGGACCCGGATCATGGCACCCTGCCCTCGCTGCTCAACATGATCAGCCCCGATGCCGTACACCTGGCCGCTGTCGCCATGGTCGCGTACGGCGTGCTGCATCTGTTCGAGGCCTGGGGCCTCTGGCGGGCCAAAGCCTGGGCGTCCTGGCTGGGCTGCGTCACTGCCGGCATCTACCTGCCGTTCGATATCTACGCCATCATCCGCCACCCGGGCTGGGCCTCGTGGACGGTGCTGGTCATCAATCTGGTCGTGGTGGGCGTGCTCGCGCGCGACCTGCGCAAGCGGCACGGCCCGTCCGCCCCGGTTTCCTGAGTTGCCAAGCGAGGCAACGGCTGGTTAGCCTGAGCGCTGAACCCGGGGATAGCTGACATTCTCCAGATGCGCCTGCCACTGACATCGCTGGCGATGGTGATCGTGCTGAGCGGTTGCACGCCATCGCCGTCCTCGCTGCTGGCTGCGTCCGCGCACGCGGCCGCACCGCAGCCGGACAGTACCCCGCCCTTCGCCTATGCCGAAGCGGATATCAGCGAGCTGCAGGCGCGCATGGCAGCCGGTGAGCTCGACAGCGTCACCCTTACCCGGGCCTACCTCGACCGGATCGCCCGCGTGGACCGGGCTGGACCGCGCCTCAATGCAGTGCTGGAGCTCAATCCCGATGCGCTCAAGGAGGCAGCGACACTCGATGCCGAGCGCCAGCGTGGCGCGTTGCGCGGCCCCCTCCATGGCATTCCCATCCTGCTCAAGGACAACATCGGCGCGCGCCCGATGGGCACCAGTGCGGGCTCACTGGCGCTGGCCGGGTTCCGTCCCGACGACGCCTACCTGGTGACCCGGCTGCGTGCGGCCGGCGCGATCCTTCTGGGCAAGACCAACCTCAGCGAGTGGGCCAACTTCCGCGGCGATCCGTCCATCTCCGGCTGGAGCGCGCGCGGCGGGCAGACACGCAATCCCTACCGCCTCAGCCATTCGCCCTGCGGCTCCAGCAGCGGAAGCGCGGTCGCGGTCGCTGCCAACCTGGCTCCGGCGGCCGTCGGCACCGAAACCGACGGCAGTATCGTGTGCCCCGCGGCGATGAACGGCGTGGTGGGCATCAAACCCACCGTCGGCCTGATCAGCCGCGAGGGAATCGTGCCGATCTCGTTCAGCCAGGACACCGCCGGCCCGATGACCCGCAGCGTCGCCGACGCCGCCGCACTGCTCACCGCGATGGCCGGCCGCGACGACGCCGACCCGGCCACCGCGACCATGCCCGGCCGGGCGGTCTACGACTACACCTCGCGGTTGCAGGAGGGGGGCCTGAAGGGGGCCCGCATCGGCGTGCTGCATGGCCCGCTGGACCAGCAGCCTGGCGTGGCTCCCGCCCTGCAGCACGCAGTGGCCATGCTGCGCGACGCGGGGGCCGTGGTGGTCCCGGTGCAACTACCCACCCAGGGCCAGTGGGAGGCCGCCGAGCGTGTGGTGCTGCTGCATGAATTCAAGGCCGGCCTGGAGCGCTACCTCACCACGCATCAGGCCCCGGTGCGCGACCTGCCCGCCCTCATCGCCTTCAACCGGCAGCATGCCGACAAGGAGCTGACGCTGTTCGGCCAGGAACTGCTGGAGGCCGCCGCGCAGGCCGGCCCCCTGGGCAGCGCCGAGTACATTGCCGCGCGCACGGAGGCACGCCGCCTGGCTGGGGTGGAAGGCATCGACGCCGCCCTCAGGGCCGAACGCCTGGATGCACTGGTGGCTCCCACGACGGGCGCGGCGTGGCCGATCCGGCCCGACACACCCGATGACTTCCCCGGCGGCAACTACAGCGCGGCCGCGGTCGCCGGATACCCCAGCATCACCGTGCCGATGGCGCACGTGAACGGCCTGCCGCTGGGCCTGCTGTTCATGGGCACGGCGTGGAGCGAACCGCGCCTGATCGAGCTGGCCTACGACTACGAGCAGCGCACGCGGGCACGGCGACCGCCCACCTTCACGACGACGTCGTTGCGGTAACAGGTTCGGCAGGCCCGACAACAGCCGGCTCACCATCTTCCGCGCCGGGCGAACGCGCCTCATCGCCCGGACGCGCGCGTGCGCGGGGCAGTGCGCGATCATCGCCGAGCAGCTCCGCGCGCGTGCGCGGCAGTGCCTGCGGATGCTCGCGCGCCAGGAAGTCGAGCATGCGCTCGCGCACCATGCAGCGCAGGTCGAACGCATCCCCTGAATTGCGCGCGCTCACGAGCAGACGGACCTGCAGGGTGTGTTCGCTGGCTTCGGTGACCTGGGTGACGCAGACACGGCCATCCCACAGTTTCTCGCCCTCGCAGATGCGCTCCAGTTCCGAGCGGATGGCCGCGATCGGCGCACGGTAGTCGAGCCACAGGAACGCGGTACCCAGCAGGTCGGCGCTGCGCCGGGTCCAGTTCTGGAACGGGTTCTCGATGAACCAGGTCAGCGGCACCACCATCCGGCGCTCGTCCCAGATGCGCACCACCACGTAACTGCTGCCGATTTCCTCGACCCTGCCCCACTCGCCTTCCACGATCACCACGTCGTCCAGCCGGATTGGCTGGGTCAGCGCGATCTGCAACCCGGCAATGAGATTCCCGAACACGGGTTTGGCGGCGATACCGGCCACCAGGCCGATGATGCCGGCCGACGCCAGCAGCGCGGTGCCGATCTGGCGCACCATCGGAAAGGTGAGCAGTGCCAGCGACACGCCCACCAGAATGATCGCGCCCATCAGCACGCGGCTCAGCACCCGGGTCTGGGTCTGGATGCGGCGCGCTTCGAGGTTGTCGGCCACATCGATGGGGTTATCGCGCAGGATCGCCTGCTCGCCCGCGGCAACGGCCCGCACCAGCAGCCAGATGACGCAGGCGGTCAGGCCGATGTGCAGCAGGCGCAGGGACTGGTCCAGCCAACGGCCTTCGAGCGGCGTGGCCTCCAGCGCGGGGATCAGCACCAGCAGCGGCAACGCGAAGGCGAGTGGCCGGCTGATGACGCGTGCGATACGCGCACGGCGGTAGTCGCGGCCTTTGAGGCGACGGGTGAGGGTCATCAGCAGCCACCAGCCGCTGAGGCCCACCGCCAGTGCGATTCCGATCGGCCAGAGATAGGCCGACGCCATCTGCCAGTCCACGTGCATGCACGCTCCCGTGTTGATCACAAAGGAGCCTCAGCATGCCAAACACCACATGACCGTCGCGTAGAGCGGGGCTCTGCCCGCTGAACGATGCCCGCCCGACAGGTAGAGCCACGCCCTGCGTGGCTTCGCGGCGCCTCATCCCGGCGTAGAGC
>JAEWLO010000286.1 GCA_023457475.1 Pseudomonadota bacterium
CCCGGGCCGGTCGGCGGAGGCAGCATGCCGTCATGCCCCCGTTCCTGCGTAACCTCATCAGCCCCCTGAGCCTGGCCGGCCTGCTGACCATCGTGGCGGTAGGGTTGTCGCTGGGCGTTCCCGAGAATGCCGAACAGGCCCTGCGCTGGGGCCTGCTGGGCGTCTTCATGGTCCTGTTCATCGCGTACGACCACCTGCCCGTGCGTTCAGTGCTGCGGCTGCTGAGCGACGTGCTGCAGGCGCTGATCGCACTGACACTGGTCTGGCTGGAGCCGCGCGTGGGCACCCTGCCCGTGCTGCTGGTGGTACTCGTCGCCCACCTGGCCGAGCACTGGCCACCGCGCACGGTGCTGTTGTCCGCGCTGGTCCTCAATATCGGGCTGTACGTCACCCTGCACCTGGGCGGCTTCAACCACGCCTTCCTGATCGTGGCCATCTATGCCGGGTTCCAGGCGTTCGCCGCGCTCACCGCGCATTACGCCCGCAGTTCCGAACTGGCGCGCGAAGCGCTGGCCCGGGTGAACGCCGACCTGCTCGCCACCCGCGCCCTGCTGGCCGACAGCGCGCGCGATGCCGAGCGCCTGCGCCTGGCCCGCGAACTGCACGATGTGGCCGGGCACAAGCTCACCGCCATGCGCCTGAACCTGCGCGCCCTGGCGGGTGAGGCCAGCCCGGCCATGCGCGACCGCGTGCAGCTGGTGGAGCAGCTGTCGGCCGAACTGCTCGGCGACATTCGTCAGGTGGTGCAGAGCATGCGCGACGAACGCGGCCTGGACCTGGCCACCGCCCTGCAGGCGCTGGCCACCCCGTTCCCGCGTCCCGGCCTGCAGGTGCACATTGGCGAAGAGGTCCGCATTGCCAATCCACTCGTGGCCGATGCGGTGCTGCGGCTGGTGCAGGAGGCGTTGACCAATGCCGCGCGCCACGGCGACGCCGACACTGTATGGCTGGACATCGACAAGGAAGACCACTGCGTGCGTATCGACATCCGCGACGACGGCCAGCGCGCCGAGCGCATCCGCGAGGGTAATGGCATCACCGGCATGCGCGAACGTCTGGCCGCGCTGCACGGCCAGCTGGAGCTGGCGCGTACCCAGGCCGGGGGCATGCACCTCACTGCACGGTTGCCGGCATGAGTGGCGCTGCGTTGCGCGTCGCGCTGGCGGATGATCAGGCGCTGGTACGCGCGGGTCTGCGTGCGCTGCTGCACGACCTGGGTATCCGCGTCGTCCTGGAAGCCGACGATGGCCAGGGCCTGCTCGACGGACTGGACGCGCAGTCGGTGGACGTGGTGCTGAGCGACATCCGCATGCCGGGCATGGATGGCATCGCCGCACTCCAGCGGCTTCGGGCACGCGGCGACACCACGCCCTTCCTGCTGCTCACCACCTTCGACGAAAGCGACCTGCTGCTGCAGGCCAGCCAGGCCGGCGCGCAGGGTTTCATGCTCAAGGACGCGGCCCCGGAAGACCTGCATGACGCCATCCGCCGTGTGGCGGCGGGCGAAACGCTGCTGCTGCCCGTAAGTACGGATCCGGTGCGTGCCCGCTATCGCTTCCACGACGAGGCCGCGCCCAGCGATACCTTCGGCGAAAAGGAAGTGGCCATCCTGCGTCTGCTGGCCGGCGGCTACTCCAACAAGGAAATCGCCCGCAGCCTGTTCCTGGCCGAAGGTACGGTGAAGAACTACGTCTCCACGATTCTGGACAAGCTGGGTACCCGTGACCGCACGCGGGCGGTGCTGAAGGCGATCACGCTGCATATCATCTGACGCATCCGACACGCATGCATGTTCGGTTCAATACGTCCATACAAGTCATGTGAGTCCGAGTAACATGAGCATGTAGTTCCAGATCGACTGATTGAATTGCGGGTGGTGCAGTGCCCCGCACTAAGATCGCTCAATGAACTTCCAGAAAAAAATTACCCCGGCCGCGTGCCCGTGGGGCAGAGACGGTACCGGGGTGTACGTAGCAAGCCTACCCCGGCCATCTGAGGATTTCAAGAAGGCGGCGCATGGACGCGGCATCCATGCGGTTTGATGGCATTGAATCCGCCCTTTCGCCTCAAAGATTCGGTCGCTACCTCGAATGGGCTGGCGGCGATCGTGATCGAGCTCTTTCGCTTTATGGCCTCAATACCAGCCTGTCTGAGAGTCTATATACACCGCTGCAGATGCTTGAAGTCACGCTTCGAAACAGAATCAACTCGGTGCTGATCGAGGCTAAAGGCGACAACTGGTTCTATTCGGGAACGATCATGGTTTCACACCAGAAGTAGCAGATAGCCCATGCTGTCGCCGAACTGGTCAAGTTGGGGAAGCCAGTCAGCGATGCCTCGATCGATGGCGGGCATCCCACTGGATCGATCGAAGGGTAGTCTTCCACCTGCATCCATCGCGCCCTCTCTTGCGTAGGAAGTGGAAACCCAGGCATCAGGTCACTCATGCGTACCCCCTGGCTGCTGCTGTGCCTGCCATCCTGCGTGTGCGCCGAGCCGCTGATGCGCTCGGAGGGCGTCGCGTCCAGCGCGGACGGGCGCGTGGCGTATCGCGAGGTGCACTGGCAGAGAGGGCCGGGGGACGGCAGCGAGCGTTGGGTGCAGTATCTGTGCCCTGACGGACGACCGTTCGCACGCAAGACCATGCCGGCGTCGACGCTCCCCTTGGCGCGCGGCTACTGGTTGCAGGACCGCCGAAGCGGACAGGTCGCCTCGGTGAAGGTCGCCGACCGAACCGTGCAGCTCCGCTGGAAGGAGGACGCCGCGTCATTCGTGCGGGACGGGCAGGTGGTCCTGCCTGCCGGCGCGGTGATCGATGTGGGATTTGATGCCGCGGTCCGCCTGCATTGGCAGACATTGATGCGGGACGGGCGCGTCCGTCTGCCTTTTCTGGTCCCGGGCCGGGCGCGCTTCTACCCGGTGGAGGTGCGGCGCGTCGGCGACGTGCAGTGGCAGGGCGAGCCTGCACTCGCGATGGAGGTGAAGCTGGACACCTGGTACGGCGGCGTCGCGCCCCGTCTGGCGCTCACCTACGCGAAGGCCGACCGCCGGCTGCTCGAGTTCCGGGGGACCAGCAATCTGCGCGACGCGCGGGGACACTATCCGGTGGTGACCGTGCGCTTCGCAGAGGCTGCAGTCGCGGGGTCAGCGCGCGAATGGCAGCAGGCCATCGCACAACCGCTGGTGGAGCGTTGCGATGCGGCTGCACCCTGAAGGCCGCGTGTGGGTGAATCTGATCGGCAACCAGGTGGTCTGGCTGTGCGCGGTTGCCGGCGCGGCGCGTGGTCTGCAGTGGCCGGCGCTGGTCGCGGCGCTTCTGTTTGTGCTCAGCCAGATGGCCGTAGCGAAGGAGCCTTGGCGGGAAGTACGTCTGCTGGCTGGTGCACTGCTGTGCGCGTGGATGGTGGATGGCACGGCAGCCCTCACCGGCACCGTGCACTACGCGGCGGCGCTGTGGGGTAACGCGCCACCGCCCTGGATACTGGCGTTGTGGGCGGCGTTTGCGATGACCCTGACTGTTTCGATGAGATTTCTGTCACGGCACTGGGCATTGCCGGTGGCATTCGGGTTGCTGTTGGCTCCACTGGCGTATCTATCGGCTGCGCGGGGGTTTGACGCGGTGCGGTTTGCGCAGCCGGTCTGGCATGGAATGGTGGTGTTGGGCGTTGGGTGGGCGGTGGCGCTTTCGGGCTTGGTTTGGGTCGCTGGGGGCCGGCCAACGGCCGACGCTACCGGTGGCGGCTCTTGAGGTTTCAGCGGCGCATCATGGGCATGGGGTGCAGCGGGTGGCGCATCCCGTGGTGTACCGCGAAGCTCAGCAGCCGCGCGTGGAAGCCCAACCGCGGGAAACGCTGCACAATCCGCTGGAAGTCGGCCGTCGCTACCCCGAAACGTCGCAGCCCGAACGTCACGTCGATCCAATCCGCTTTCCGGAACGCTTCGATGCGCGGGTCGGTTCCGCTTTCCATGGCCGACAGCCGATGGTGGTTTTCGATCATCGCCACCACCCGTGGAATCAGCTCCGCTCGGCCTTCGTTCTGCAAATAGTCGCGGGCCTGCGCTTCGGAAGGGGCAAGATAGTCCCACGTACCTGCTGTCCAGATGCCCAGGTCATGAAACGCGGCCGCCACCGAGACCACATACCGGTGTTCCTCATCTCCCGGCAGCAGGTGCCAGTAAAGGTTGGCGACCCGGTAGGCATGATGGCGATAGGGCTGATGGTCGCGGCCCAGCGCGCCGGCATGGCGCTGCAGAATGTCGTCGAGCACCGGCAGCGAATCGAGCATGGCGGTCTCCTGTGACGCGGCGGGGCGGGGTTGACTGCCATCCTAAGCCCGTTTCGTGGCTCGCGTTGCCCGCTGCCCTGGGAGATGGCCGGGGCATTGCAGGTTCTCCGTTACCCCTTTACCGGCCTCCGCAGCGGCAGCTCCGGCCCCCTCCCCGGATGGGGGAGCCGGCCCTGCCCCGATCGTTCAATGCGCTTTCCCCCCTGCGCTGTGAGGCTGCTCGTCGCGTCGCTTCCGTGCACTGCCCCCTTGCCCAAGGACCTGCCATGAACACGCCTCACCCGACTGCCCTGCACACCGTGCCCGTTGATCCCCCCGGCCATGGCCCCTCCCGCAGCGAAGAAACGATCAAGGGCAGGGACGGCGAGCTGTTCATCCGCAGCTGGCGACCGGCCGGCACCCCCCGCGCCGTGCTGGCCATCCTGCCCGGCTTCAACTACCACAGCGGCCACTACCTGTGGGCGGCCGAGCAATTCACCGCAATGGGCCTGGCGGTCTATGCGGTGGACCTGCGCGGGCGAGGCAAGTCCTCCGGTCCGCGCTTCCACGTGGAGCACTTCGACGACTATCTCGCCGATGTGGATGCCCTGCTCACCGTGGCCCGCGCGCGTGAGCCGGGGCTGCCGGTCTTCCTGCTGGGCCACAGCGCCGGCGGCGTGATCGCCACCGGCTACGCCCTGGGCCACCAGCAGGCACTGGCGGGGCTGATCTGCGAGAGCTTCGCGTTCCGGGTGCCCGCCCCGGCTCCGGTGCTCGCGCTGGTGCGCTGGCTGAGCGGCCCGTTCCCCAGGCTCGGCGTGCTCAAGCTGCCCAACAAGGACTTCTCACGCATCCCCGAGGTGGTGGCCGCGCTGGACGCCGACCCGCTGATCGCCGGCGAGAAGCAGACCGCATTGACCGTCGCGCAGATGCTGGCCGGCAATGACCGGCTCGAACGCGGCTTCGGCACGCTGTCGCTGCCGGTGTTCATCCTGCACGGCGATGCCGACAAGGTGACGGTGCCCGCGGGCAGCCAGGTGTTCTACGACCACGCCGGCTCCACGGACAAGACCCTGCGTCTGTACAAGGGCCATGCGCACGACCTGCTCAACGATGTCGGGCGCGAGGACGTTGTACGCGACATTGGCCAGTGGCTCGACAAACACCTGCCCGCCCGCGCGTAGGGACACGCCATGCGTGTCCACCGCACACCCGATCAGAGCGGAACACCCTCCACCAACGCCGCCGCCAGCCGCGCGTTCTTCAGCTGCGCCAGCCACCAGTCGAGCGCTCGGCCCTGATGGTCACCGCGCCAGGCCACGTACAGCAGGTTGGGCTCACGCGGGTTGACCGTGGCTTTCTCCACCAGCGCCCCGCGTGCCAGCAGCCCGGACACGCGGTGGCGCGGCAGCCAGCCCACGCCCAGGCCCTCGCGCTGGGCGTGGATCTTGGCATGCATGCTGGGCACGGCCAGCGAGGCCTGCCCGCCCAACATTCCATAGCCCCGCACGTCCACCCGGCGCGAGGTGTCGGCCACCACCACCGCCCGCTGCTGCAGCAGGTCGGCGGCGTCCAGCGGCGCGGTCGCCTTCGCCAGCGGATGATGGGGGGCCACCGCGAACACCCACTCCATCACCCCCAGTTCCACCCAGCGCAACCCGGGGATGACCGGCGGTTCGTTGGTGGCTCCGATCACCAGGTCCGCGCGGCCGTCGCGCAGCGCATCCCAGGTGCCGGTGAGCACCTCATGGGTGATGCGCAGCGTGACCCCCGAGCCCAGCGCATCGAACGCGCGGATCACCGGCAGCAGCGTTTCAAATTCGAGAATTTCATCGGTGACGATCCATAGCCGGTCTTCCCAGCCACCCGCCACCTGTTTGACCCGCCGGGTCAGCCGGGCCACGTCCAGCTGCAACCGCGCCGCCTCCTGCGCGAGCAGGTGGCCGGCCGGGGTCAGCTGCAGGCGGTAGCGGCGACGGTCGAACAACAGGGCATCAAAGCGCGCTTCCAGCTGCCGCGCCGCATGCGAAATCGTAGAAGGAGCCTTGCCCAGCCGAGCCGCGGCCCGGGACAGGCTGCCGCTTTCACGGATGGCTTCCAGCAGCGCCAGTTCGTCGGCCGACAACATGTTCGATCCTTTCGAACGAGTCCGTCGTGATTGTGGCACGGAAAGCCGCCCTGCTCTGCCCAGTATGGCCTCACACCATTCCGCTGCCATCGAAGGAGTTTCGCCATGAACCGCTTCAACAACAAAACCATCCTCGTCACCGGCGGCAGCAGCGGCATCGGCCTGGCCGCCGCTGCGGCCTTCGCCGCCGAGGGAGCCCGCGTGGTCATCACCGGCCGCGACGCCGAGGCGCTGGCCCGGGCCAAGGCCAGCCTGGGTCCGCAGGCGTTCACTGTGGCCAACGACGCCGGCAGCCTCAGTGCGGCCACCGCGCTGGCCGCGCTGCTCGGCACGGAGGGGGTCCGCCTGGACGCCGTCTTCCTCAATGCGGGTGCCGCGAAGTTCGCGCCCTTCACCGAGGTGGACGAGGCGCTGTGGGACCAGACCTTCAACACCAACGTGAAGGGCCCCTACTTCCAGCTGCAGGCGCTGGTGCCGCTGCTCAATGCAGGCGCGTCGGTGGTCATCAACGGCTCCATCAACGCGCGCATCGGCATGCCCAACACCTCGGTGTATGCCTCCAGCAAGGCCGCTCTGATCTCGCTGGCCAAAACCCTGTCCGCCGAGCTGCTGCCCCGCGGCGTGCGGGTGAACGTACTGAGCCCGGGCCCGGTGGCCACGCCCATCTACAACAAGCTCGGCCTGGATGCGGCGCAGCTGGAAGCCACCGCCGCGCAGATCCAGGGCCAGATTCCGCTGGGTCGGTTCGGTACCCCGGAAGAGATCGCCGCCACGGTGCTGCACCTGTCCTCGCCGGAATCGGCCTACATCGTCGGCACGGAGATCATCGCCGACGGTGGCATGAGCCAGCTGTAATCGCCCACCTCCAGGAGACCGCCATGAACACGTTACTGCGCCTGTTCCAACGTTCCTTCGTTTCGCTGCTGCTGCTCGGCCTGTTGCAGACCACCGCGCAGGCCGCTGGCAAGGCTGACATCAGCGAGCACACCGCCACCGTCAACGGCGTCAGCCTGCATTACCTGCAGGCCGGCAGCGGCGATGGGTTGCCTGTGATCCTGTTGCACGGCTACGCGGAAACCAGTCACATGTGGCGACCGTTGATGCCAAAGCTGGCCGGCACGCATGTGGTCATCGCCCCGGACCTGCGCGGTGCCGGCCAGTCCTCGAAACCGGACGGCGGGTATGACAAGAAGACGCTCGCCCAGGACATTCATGCCCTGGTGACATCCCTGGGATATCCCAAGGTGCGCATCGTCGGGCATGACATCGGACTGATGGTCGCCTATGCCTACGCCGCGCAATACCCGGACGAGGTGGACCGCATCGTGCTGATGGATGCCTTCCTGCCCGGCGTGGGCGACTGGACCCATGTATGGCTGCTGCGCGACCTGTGGCATTTCCACTTCTACGGGGAAACGCCGTTGAAGCTGGTGGACGGGCGGGAACGCATCTACTTCGAGCACTTCTGGAACGACTTCGCCGCCGACCGTACCCACTCGGTGCCTGAAGCCGACCGGCAGTTCTATGCGAAGGAATATGCACGCCCGGGCGGTATGCGCGCCGGCTTCGAGTACTTCAAGGCGTTCGAACAGGATGCGAAGGACTTCGCGGGCTTTGCAAAGACGCCGCTGCACATGCCGATGCTGGTGCTTTCAGGTGAGAAGGCAGGCGGGCAGTTCCTGATCGATCAGGCGAAAATGGTGGATACCGACGTGGACGGCGTGATCATCAAGGATTCCGGGCATTGGCTGATGGAAGAGCAGCCGGCGCAGACGATGAGTGCGCTGGTGGCATTCCTCAATCGCTGACCGCCCGCTTCATCGCACCGACCACCGGGGATGGAATTGCGCAGGGACACGCCATGCGTGTCCTCGTGAACCCCGGGCATCGCGCATCACGCTTCCCCGACGTAGAGCCACGCCCTGCGTGGCTTCGGGGTGCCCAGCCACACGCGCCTTTACACCAGCAACGCAGCCGCCACGATCAAAATGGCAACCGTCGTGATCAGGAACGAAACCACCACCAGCCCGAAGGCCCGTAGCCCGCTGACCGGATTAAGCGCACGAAATGCCACTGTACGGGCCCACAAGTACCAGACCACGGCCGCCAGCTGCAGCACGACACCCGCGATGTGCGCCTGCGTGCCACCCGTTCTGAGCAGCAGCTCACCAACCGCCAACGCCAGCACGAACGGGCAGGCGAGGAACGCCTGGATGGAGAAGGGCTCCCGTAGCGTCTCCCGCGTAATGGGAACACGCTGTCGGCGCAAGGTGCCAAGCGCCGCGCCCAACGCATAGACGCAGAAGATGGCCGAGCGCGTCAGCATCAGGCCCTCTTCGCTGCCGAAGAGCATTCGCCCCACCGGTGACTGCAGATCCGGCAGCGCCGCGCGCGAGGCAAGCTCGAGAGCATGGGCCAGCGCCACCGTGAGGATGAGCATCAGCACCGGGCTGATGGTCGCCTGGAAACGCGCCTCCAGCGGCAGGAGCAGCTCGGCGCGCGTGTAGCGCGCCATGTCCCCGGGGTGGCGGAGAATGCGCCAGAACGTACGCGGGTAGAACACCAGCCAGCCGACCAGCTCGTAGAGGAACTCCTCAAGAGAACGCAGCAGGCGGATCAGGTCCATGGCGCAATGTCCCAAGGACGCCGCGGGCTGTCAATCGGGTGTGCAGTTGGCTGTCAGGGGTCCCAGGGACCTTCACTGAACTGGACGTAGCCTTCGGCGATGCTCATCACCCACGTGTCCCGGAACTCGTCGCCGATGCAGCGGGCTTCAAGCGTGCCGGTGGTGATCAACGGTGCAAGCTGAGAAAAGACTTCCTGCAGGTAGCCGGGATGAACGCTGCAGACACCCTCACCCTCCGCGAAGGCGGTGCGCAGGTTCTCGAGCACGTCGAGATGCGTTCCATCGCGTTGGAAGATGGACGTGAGCGTGGGCTCCACGGTGTCGAAGCCGATGACCTCATCTCCCACGCTCGCGACTTGAATGATCGTGTGCCAGCTCATCGCATTCCCCCTTTCATGATGTTCAACGGGGAATTGTAAGACACGCCGTAGAGCCACGCCCTGCGTGGCTGCGCGGTGCCGG
>JAEWLO010000287.1 GCA_023457475.1 Pseudomonadota bacterium
GTTCGCGCCGGCCGTTGGCGGGCCCCCATGAACCCCTCACCGCGCAATGTCCACCTCACAAGGCGCTATCCGGCCGCACCTTCAGCACGGCTTCTTCCGCCGCACAGTCACGGCTGCTGCGCGTCCCCGCCTTCCGCGCCACCTCAATCTCCCGGCGCGCCGCCTGTAGATCCCGCTGGAATTCCGGGTTGTCCTGCAGCCGTGCCACCGCCGCCGCACCCATGAAACGGCCTTCGAGAATGTCGCTCTGCCAGTGCACGTTGCACACCAGGCGGCTTTCGCCGTAGTTGCGGCCGCGCAGCTGGATCGCATCGGCACGGTCCGGAACGATCTGCGAGAGGATCAGTGCCCAGGCCCAGCCGATCGAGGTGTGGCCCGACGGGTAGGAACCGTTTCTGCGCAGGCCTTCTTCATCCTCCGGCGTACAGGTCGGCTCCCCATTGACCATGAACGGTCGCGCGCGCTGATAGTGGTGCTTGGCCGCGCGCGTGGCCGCACTGGCATCGATGCGGCTGCGTTCCAGCAGGCGATACAGCGCCGGGGTCTTCTGCGCGTCTACATCCAGACCGATGGCGCAGGAGAACTGGTTGGCCCCTTCCGGGAAGCCCAGCTCGGCGTCGCGCGTGGCCTGGGCGAAGCGCGGGCTGTCGCGGAGTGCGCGGGCTTCGCGGCTGACCTGCTCGTCCAGCGCGAAGCCGGCTGAACCGGCCGCTGGCGGGGCAGGTACCAGCTGCAGGCTGGCGGGCACGGCGTCCGGTCCCAGGTAGCCCACCGCCTTGGTCACGACCGTGGCCTCCACCGGCGTGGCCTGCGGTGCGGTCGTGGTGCAGGCGGTCAGCATGCCCAGCACGGCCAGGGACAGCAGCGGGCGCAGGCAGGTGGAGGGGGCGGGGAACGACATGGACAGGCTTCCGATAGCGGTGAAAGCGACATGGTCGCAGCTTCCGTCGGCGCTGCCAGTGCCCAAAGGCCATGCCGCCAGACGCGGCACGGTGGCGGTCGCGGGTCCTTGAGAATGGTTGCAGATGCAAGGAAACCGCGAACCGGTCACGGTATTGGAGCCCAAGGCCGCATAGCTTCTTCGACTGCCCTCCCCACGGGGGCAACCGCAATCAGGGGGATCACCCGTAAAGCGGGGCTTTGCCCCGCCGACGCAATGGAGAGATCCGATGCAAAGCAGAACAGTGGGGGCGGGGACCGGACTGGCACTCGCGTTGATGGTCGCGTGCGGCAGCGTGCAGGCGGCAGACGTCGTGGGCGTGGCCTTCGTGCACGGCACCGGCAAGCAGACCGACGCACGCACCGATTACTGGCAGCCGGCCATCATCGACACGGTGCGCCAGGGGCTGCCCAACAACAGCAACTACACCGTCATCAACTGCGATTTCGAGCAGTACATGTGGAAACCGGAAGCCGCCGGCTGCCTTGCCACGCAGCTGACCACCTTCATCAACACCAAGGGCATCACCCGGCTCGTGGTGATCACCCACTCCAATGGCGGCAACGTGGTGCGTTGGATCCTGTCCAATCCCACCTACGACAGCCGTTACCCGAAACTCATCCAGACCATCAGCAAGGTCACCGCCCTGGCCCCGTCCTCGGCCGGCACCCCTCTGGCGGATGCGGTGCTCAACGGCAACGTGTTCGAGAACTCGGTGGGCTGGCTGCTGGGTTACCAGAACGACGCGGTACGCATGCAGCAGGTCGGCTGGATGGCCACCTACAACGCGCAGAACCTGTACGGCACGGCCGGTCGCCCGGCCCTGCCGAAACCGTTCCGCGCCGTGGTGGGTACCGACGTCGACTCGGCGGTGTGGGACAGCGACAGCTACTGTGGCAGCTATCCGCTCAACGTCGGCCTGGAGTTCACCCAGAACTGGCTCAACAGCTGCTCGGATGGGTTCCTGGAATGCAGCAGCCAGCGCGCCGCCGGCACCGTGTGGTTCAACGACACCACGCGCACCGCCGGGGCCGAGCCGCTAAGCCATAACCAGAGCCGCCGCGAATGCTTCGGCCTGGGCACGATCCTGCGCAACGACCTGACCCTCTGAGGAGCCGCCATGACTTCGATCGTGAAACTCGCGGCGGCCGTGGCCGCCGTCCTGGTGGCCCTGCCGCTGCAGGCCGCCCAACCGCTGCCCGCTCCGCGCGCCACCGACCAGGTGCCTGCGCGGGTGGAGACCGCCCCGCTGCCGGCCGACGCCGGCGAACGTGCCCCGGTGAGCTTCGCCTGGGCGCTGGAGCCGACCCAGGCCCTGGCCGCCCCCGAACCCTTCGTGGCGATCAGCCGCAGCTACTGGGAAATGGTGGACGCCAGCGCCCTGCAGCAGGGCGTGGCGCTGCCGTTGACCGCGCCGGACGCGGTCATCCAGGTCAGCCCGGTGCAGGGAGCCCGTGCGCTGCCGGCCGAGCAGTGGCAGCTGCGTGATCCGGCGGGGGTGCTGCGCGTGGACAAGGTGGTTGACGCCCAGCAGCTGCAGGCCGCCGGCATGCCGGCCGGGCAGGGGACCGCCATGGCCCGCACCGGCCGCACCGCAGCAGTGGGCACCTACCGGCTGCAGAGCGCGCAGGCGCAGGGGCGCTACGTCGTCCAGGTATTGGAACCGAACAGCCCGGTCAGCCTGCGGTTGCAGTCCAGCCGTGACCAGGTGCTGGCCGGCGGCAGCCTCACCGTGGACGCGCAGCTGGTGGACGACGGCGGCAGCACGTCCACCGGCGCGGTGCGCAGCACGGTCCGCCGCTTGCCGGCTGGGGGCGAGGCTCTGTTGGTGGCCCCGGATGGCCGCAGCTGGCCGGTCCCGCTGCAGGCAGGAAAGAACGGCATGACCGCCCGCGTGGCCATTCCGGAGGACGCTGGCAATGCCGACGGGTTGTGGGAACTGCAGGCCTTCGTCAGCGCCGAGGGCCTGCAGCGCGACGCCAAGGTGGCCTTCGCCGTGGCCCGTGCGACGGCACGCTTCAGCGGTGAGGTGGAGGCGAATGCGGCCAACCGCACGCTGCGCCTGCCGTTGCAGGTGGGTGCCCCGGGCCGCTACGAGGCACGCGGCACGCTCTACGCCACCGGCCCGGACGGCCAGTTGCGCCCGGTTGCCCAGGCGCACAGCGCCGCCTGGTTCGATGCCGCCGGCCCGGGGGAACTGACCCTCCCGTTCGACAGCGTGACGCTGCCCGCCGGCTATGCCGCCCCGTTCCAGGTGCGCGAACTGGAGCTGCGCGACCAGACCCGGATGGCTCCCATCGAATCGCGGGCGGTCGCGGTGTCGTTCTGATGCCGCCGCCGGGGCAGGGGCGACGGCTCCCGCCCCGGCGTTACGCCGGACACTGCCAGTGCGTAGCGCCGGGCTCTGCCCGGCCGTCAGTCCGCGAACGCGGTCAGCCGCCCCTCGGTCTCCTGCACCCGCACCGGCCCGCCGAACACCTCCGACAGCGGCGCATCGCGCAACAGCTCGGCGCGCGGCCCATCGGCCACGATGCGGCCGCCGCGCAGCAGCACCACGCGCTCGATCTCCGGAATCACTTCCTCGATGTGATGGGTCACCAGCACCAGCGTGATGCCCTGCGCCGCCAGCGTGCGCATGGTGGCGATCAGCTGCTGGCGCGCCACCAGGTCCAGCCCGGTGGACGGTTCGTCCAGCAGCAGCGCCTGCGGGCGGTTCACCAGCGCACGGGCGATCAGCACCCGCCGGGTTTCACCGGCAGAGAGCTCGGCATAGCCGCGCGCCAGCAGGGGCAGGGCACCGGTCAACGCCAGCGCCTGCCGCACGCGTTCGCGCATGTCGGGGGTCACCTCCCGGAAGGCCGGCACCACGAAGCTGGCGAAGAAGCCGGTGAGCACGGCCTCCTCAACGCTCAGCCCGGGCATGTCCGAGAGATTCCCGCTCAGGTCGCCGGTGACGATGCCCAGCTGCGAGCGCAGCCGGTCCACCTGCCAGCGGTTCTGGCCGAGCACCTTCACCGGCACCGTGCCGTCGGCCTGCGCCAGCGGATACAGCTCGCGGGTGATCAGCTTGATGAAGGACGACTTACCGCAGCCATTGGGCCCCAGCAGGGCGGTGTGCTGGCCCTGGGCGATGCGCAGGCTGAGGTCGTGCAGCACCCGGACCTGGCCGCGGATCACGCAGGCACGGTCCAGTTCGATGAGCGGGGCAGGATTCAGGGCAGGGGAGGCGACAACGGTCATGAATGCGGGGTCAGACTCACGAAGGACGAAAACAACTGAATGACTGCGCAAAAATGGCATCAGACGGATGAAGTTTGCAACGTCTGGCCCCATGATGTCCCGACA
>JAEWLO010000288.1 GCA_023457475.1 Pseudomonadota bacterium
CGAAGAAGCTGCTGGAAGTCTCGCTGGAAGGGTCGGTCGGGTAATCACCTCCGCGTCTTCGTTTGATGTTTCAGCCACGCAGGGCGTGGCTCTACGCGGGCCATCGGCCCGTATCACGGACAATTAAAATGCTGAAGATTGAAAACCTGCACGCCCGCATCGGCGAGAAAGAAATTCTCAAGGGTCTCTCGCTCACCGTGAAGCCGGGCGAAGTGCACGCCATCATGGGCCCGAACGGGGCCGGCAAGTCCCCCCTGGGCAACGTGCTGGCCGGTCGTGACGGCTACGAGGTGAGCGAAGGCAGCGTGCAGTTCGAAGACGCCGACCTGCTGGAGCTGGCACCGGAAGATCGCGCCGCTGCCGGCCTGTTCCTGGCCTTCCAGTACCCGGTGGAGATTCCGGGCGTGAACAACACCTACTTCCTGCGCGCCGCGCTGAACGCGCAGCGCAAGGCACGTGGCCAGGACGAACTGGACTCCATGCAGTTCCTCAAGCTGGTGCGCCAGAAGCTGGCCGTGCTGCACCTGAAGGACGAACTCCTGCACCGGGGCGTGAACGAAGGCTTCTCGGGTGGTGAGAAGAAGCGCAACGAAATCTTCCAGCTGGCCGTGCTCGAGCCGAAGCTGGCGATCCTCGACGAAACCGACTCCGGCCTGGACATCGACGCGCTCAAGAGCGTGGCCGACGGCGTGAACGCGCTGCGCTCGCCGGACCGCTCGTTCCTGGTCATCACCCACTACCAGCGCCTGCTCGACTACATCAAGCCGGACGTGGTGCACGTGCTGGCCGATGGCAAGATCGTGCAGAGCGGCGGCCCCGAACTGGCCCTGGAACTGGAAGCCCACGGCTACCACTTCCTGAAGGACCGTGTGGTGCCGGAGGCCGCTGTCTGATGAGCGCCCTGCTCGACTCCCTTGCCGCCGGCTTCTGCGGCAGCGACGCCCGTCGCGCCGAACTGGACGCCGCCCTGCAGGCCGGCCTGCCCGGCGCGCGCAGCGAAGCCTGGAAGTACACCTCGCTGCGCCAGCTGGAACGCCGCAGCTTCCAGCCGGCCCCGCTGGCCGCGCCGGTCGTGGACGCCGCCCTGGTGGCCGCGATTCCCGCGCCGCGCCAGGTGTTCGTCAACGGCCGCCCGGCCGAGACGCTGAGCGACCTGGCCGGCGTGCCGGCCGGCATGCGGGTGCAGACCCTCTCGGCCGCGCTGCACGATGGTGAAGAAGCCCTGCGCTTCCTCGGCCGTCGTTTCGAGCGCAGCGAAGAGGTGTTCGCGCGCCTGAATGCCGCGCTCGCCGATGAAGGCGTCCTGGTGCGCGTGGAAGACGGTGCGCAGATCGACACGCCGCTGCAGCTGGTCTTCATCAGCGCGGCCGGCGACACCGACCTGGCCTGGCACCACCGCCACCTGATCGAACTGCGCGCCGGGGCGACCATGGGCGTGGTCGAGCACCATCTGCACATGGGTGATGCCGCGCATCTGGACAATACTTTGGTGCATGTCCACCTCGCGCAGGACGCCGTGCTTTCGCACGCCCGCGTGCAGGCCGACAGCGCCAAGGCCACCACCCTGCTGCGCACCGACGCCGTGCTGGCCCGCAACGCCCAGTACCGCCGCATCGACCTGGAGCTGGGGGCCGCGCTGAGCCGTCATGAGCTCAACGTGCGCCTGGAAGGCGACAACGCCCAGCTGACCGCCAACGGCGTGCTGCTCGGCAATGGCCGCCGCCACGTGGACACCCGCCTCGGCATCGAGCACATCGCACGCGACACCGCTTCGGAAATGAAGTGGCGCGGCGTGGCGGCCAACCGCAGCCGCGTGGTCTTCCACGGTGGCATCCATATCCGCGCCGGCGCGGACGGCACCGACGCCAACCTCTCCAACAAGAACCTGCTGCTCTCCGCCGACGCCGAAATCGACACCCAGCCGACGCTGGTGATCGACGCCGACGAAGTGAAGGCCGCGCACGGTGCCACCGTCGGCCAGCTCGACGCCAACGCGCTGTTCTACCTGCGTTCGCGTGGCCTGCCGGCCCCGCAGGCACAGGCGCTGCTCAGCGCCGCGTTCTGCCACGAGCCGCTGAACGCGCTCGACGCGCGCCTCACCGAACAGCTGCGCCAGCAGCTGGACATCGCGCTGGCCCAGGCAGGCGTGGCATGAACCTCTCCACCCCGCGCCCGCTCGGCGACACCGACACCGCGCCCGACTGGGACCGCGTGCGTCTGGACTTCCCGCTGCTGATGCGGGAAGTGCACGGCAAACCGCTGGTGTACTTCGACAACGCCAACACCGGCCAGAAGCCGGTGCAGGTGATCGGCGCGGTGGACGAGTATTACCGCCGCTACAACGCCAACGTGAGCCGCGCCGTACACGCGCTGGGCACCGAGGCCACCGACGCCTACGAGGGCGCACGCACCAAGCTGGCCCGTTTCCTCAACGTGCGGGACAGCGAGCTGGTGCTGTGCAGCGGCACCACCTTCGCACTCAATCTGGTGGCCTACTCCTGGGCGCTCCCCCGCCTGAAGACCGGCGATGTGATCCTGGTCTCGCGCATGGAGCACCATGCCAACATCGTGCCGTGGCAGCTGGTCGCCCAGCGCACCGGCGCGACGATCCGCGTCGCCGAGATCACCCCGGAGGGCGCGCTGGACCTGGACGCCCTGCGAAGGGCCATGACGCCGGAGGTAAAGCTGCTGGCCGTGGCCCACGTATCCAACGTGCTGGGCACGGTGAACCCGGTGCGCGAGATCTGCCGGGAAGCCCGTAAGCGCGGCATCGTGACGGTAGTGGACGGCTCGCAGGCCGTCCCGCACCGCAAGGTGGATATTCCGTCGATCGGCTGCGACTTCTACGCCATCACCGGCCACAAGATGTGCGGCCCGACCGGCACCGGCGCACTGTGGGCCAAGCGCGAACATCTGGACGCCATGCCGCCGTTCCTGGGCGGTGGCGAGATGATCAAGGAAGTCAGCTTCGAGGGCACCGTGTTCAACGACGCCCCGCACAAGTTTGAAGCCGGCACCCCGAACATCGCCGGCTTCATCGGCCTGGGCGTGGCGGTGGACTACCTGGAATCGCTGGGACTGGAACACGTGGAATCGCGCGAAGGCGAACTGCTGGCGCATTTCAATGAAGAACTGAACAAGATCGACGGCCTGCGCATCTTCGGCACCACGCCGGACAAGGCAGCGGTGGTCTCGTTCCTGATCGAAGGCGCGCACGCGCACGATCTGGCGACCCTGCTGGATCTGGAAGGCGTGGCGGTACGCTCCGGCCAGCATTGCGCGCACCCTCTGCTGCAGTACTTCGGCGTGGCGGCGACCTGCCGGGCCTCGCTGGCGTTCTACAACACGCATGCCGAGATCGAGCGGTTTGTGGCGGCGTTGACGAAGGTTCGTCGCCTGTTGGGTTGATGGGATCGGTGCCGGCCGTTGGCCGGCCCTCGGGGACTCTTCACCGCCCGAACCGCATCCCAACCACCGCCCCAATCCCCGCGCACACCAACCCACTGACCACATCCACCAACACAACCGTGGTCGGAAACGGAAACTCCGGCAGAAGCACCACCCACACCAGAACTCCCAGCACAAGCCCCATACACTGCACGATCAGGAACGCGACCAGCGTCCTGCGAAGCGCGGCCCCGGGCCAGCGCATCGCAAAGCCCAGACATATCGATAGCGTCAGCAGCAGCGGCACCCCGTACTCGATGGCGGTCGATGCCCATGTGCCGAGCGTTGCGCTCAGCGCATCCCCGAAAAGACCGAGTATCACCCCGCCCGCAAGTGACGCAGTGAACAGGGCCGACGCCAGAATCGCGACGCGTCTCTTTTCGTTCGGCACTTCGTTTCCTCCTGAAAGACGCCCGACACTACGCCAAGGTACCGTGATCCTCGTCGCCCCGTGTGAGACAATGCGAACACTTCTCATTTGAACCACGCCGTGATGTCGTTCACCGAGCGGCTTGCCCGCCCCCTCGCAGCCCTGCTGACGGTCCTGGGCCACCTCGCCCTGATCGCCGCGCTGCTCTGGTCGGCCTCGCATGCAACCGTCCCGCTCCCGCCGCCGCCGGCTGACCGCACCCAGCTGATCCTGCTGCCGCCGCGCGCGCCTGAAGTGCCGTTGGAAGAAGTCGCTGCGCCCGTGCCCAGCATGGCCGCCCGCGTGCAGAAGGCCAAGCCCGAGCCGCCCCGTACGATGCCGGTGACGCCGCCCCGCGACACCGCGAACTGGGTCATTCCGCCACCGACGCCCCCGCAGCCGATGCTCACCGCGCCTGCCCCGCGCGAACAGGAAGCCTCGGTGGCCGCTGCGCCGCCGAGCCCGCCGCTGCCGCCCGGCCCCAGCGAGGCCACGCCCGGGCGTGACAGTTGGGAAGGAAGGGTGATGGCGCGGCTGGAGCGCTTCCGCCGCTACCCGGTGCCCGCCCGCTCGCGCCGCCAGGAGGGCGTGGCGCAGGTGCGCGTGAGCCTGTCCCGCGAGGGCCGGTTACTTGCCCTTGCGCTGGAGCAGAGCAGCGGCTACGCGCTGCTGGATCAGGCTGCACTGGATACTTTCCGCCGCGCCGAGCCGCTGCCGCCGGTGCCTGCAGAGCGCTCCGCGCCGATCGAGCTGTCGTTTCCGGTCGAGTTCTTCATGCGCTGATGTGCGCGATCACCGTTGACCGACGGTGGTGACGTGCGCCATGACCGTTTACCGAAGGTGGTAGCGCCGGCCGTTGGCCGGCCC
>JAEWLO010000289.1 GCA_023457475.1 Pseudomonadota bacterium
CGGCGTCGCGCTGGATGTCCATGCGGATGGACTTCTGCGTGGTCTTCAGCCGCAGCTTGCTGAACTCGAAGTAGTCCTCGGAGTTCGCAAGGGAGAGCTCGCCGTTACGGACCGCCACGTCGCCGAAAATGTAGGCGCTGTGGTCCTGGCTGTAGCCGACGAAATCCACCGTATCGACCGTTTTGATGTTGAAGAGCTGGTCTTCCATCATGCGGTCGAGCTGGTGTCCCGAGCCGCTGAACACGGCACCCTGCGCAAGGCTGATGATGCGCTTCTTAAACTCGGTGGCGCTGGCGACCTGGGCACCGGTGAATGTGCCTTTCACGGATGGAGCGTCGTGCGGGAAGTCCACGCGGAAGAAGTACCAGCTCTCGTCGGTCGCTTCGTGGCGCTGGAAATACAGCGCCTCCGGATAGCAATTTGCGATCTGATGGATGGAGGCCGATGCGCGCTGCAGCTTGGCCACGGCTTCCTGCTCCAGTTCGTCAACCTCGGCAAGATCGCGGTCAGCGGCCTGCTCGCGGCACAGCTTCTCGAAGCGCAGCGCGTCGAACTCGAACCAGTAGAGGCGGGAGCTGTGTTCGATGTGAAACTCGGCGCGCTTCTCACGTCCGTAGACGATCAAAGCCTTGTCCATGGCGGTCTTGGCCATGAGCAGGTCGCCCAGGTAGCGTGCCTCGGCCAGATCGGCGTCCCACTCCTCCTGTGGCTCATCGCTCGCCAACGCACGCAGGTGCAGGTCGTTCCAGTCGGTCTTCTTCCCATCCCGCTGCTTGATCTGCGCGGCCCGGCACTTGAACCCCAGCTTTTCAGCGCGTCTGGCGTGCTTGAGCGTGTAGGCGCGTGCGCCCGGCTCGTTGTCCAGGCCCCAAACCAACGTGGGCAAGTTGCCCGGCCGAAGCGCGGCCAGCTCCTTCAGGGATGCCTCCGGATATGCATTGCTGGACATGGCAGAGACGGCACAGTTACCGCGCTGGACGAGCGCAATGGCGTCGAAGATGCCTTCAACGATCCACACCTCCTTCGCGTCCCGCATTGCGGCCAGGGCGGTCGGCGCAGCCCACCAAACGCCCGCGTAGCTCTGGCCCGGCGCGAACCTCGCCTTTTGCTTGCCAAAGCGGTGCGGCCGATCAATCAGACGTTCCCACCAGCCGCCTTTGGCAAGCGGGAAGCGCACCGTAGCGGTGCCCGCCCTCAGAGTGCGGTCGTAGTGACTGTCCTGCGAGTACAAGCCCTGCAACGGCTTCAGGTCGAAGCCGCGCGCCGACTGCAGGTAGGCATCGGCCGCGGCGTTGGGCCGCGCCTCCGTCGCCGGGTGACGCTTGGAATAGTCGTCGAAGAGGTCGTCGTACAAGTCTTTGACGTAGACCGTCTGGCCGCACTTCGACTTACGGCCGCAACGCAGCACCCAAGGCTTGGAAAGGCACGTGTACAGCTCCTTCTTGCCGCAGTGGGGGCATTTGCCACCGCGCATGTAGTCGGTGCCCTGGCGATGCTTCAGGCCGTAGTCCCGCTCTACGCGGAGCAGGACTTGCTGGCGGATGTCTTCTTGCATGTCCGGATCAGCCTTTCGCTGCGGTGGCGGTGTGGTGGTGCATGGTTCTCTCCTGAACAGCCCGGCGGTGTTGGCGCACCGCGCGGGCTGGGGTGGCGCTTATTCGTCTGCCGGTGTGGACCGGTTGAGGATTGCGGTCAGGTCTTCGGCGATGTGGTGCGCAATGGCCGAGGTGTGATCGGCTTCGATGCCCAGCATCTTCGCGGCCTCGCTGGGCAGCTTGCCCAGCAGGTCGGCTGCAAGGGCAAGCCTCCACAACCGTTGATAGTCCGCGCCTCCGATAACCTGGGCACCGGCGTCATGAGACGGCGGGCCGGGGTTCCTCACCGGCGGCGGGTGGTGGCCGTTGGACCGTCCCATCAGTGGTTCCTCCTCGCGTCGAGCCGGGCGCTTTGAAGCCAGGCGAAATAGCGTGCTGCCTCGCCCTCGGCGAGGAGGAACACTGAGCAGCCGACCTGCAGGGCATTGTGTGCGGCCGCGCGCACGCCATCGCAGTGGTGCGCCACGATGGAGAGTGCCGCGTCAGACTCGGCGTGTACGAGCGAAGCAAACAACATGCCCTGCTGATCCACGGATGCGCGTAGGAAGACGCCGGGTGCTGCGGTGCCCAGTTCGATGACGGGCTGTCGGGAAGATGGCGGTGAAGCGCTCATCAGTGGCTCCCCTGGTCATGGGCCTGTCCGCTGGCGGGACCCGCCGACACGGTGGCCGTGAGCGCTTCGAGAACGTCGCCCAGGGTCAGGGAAAGTGGGGAGCGACCGGTGGCCACCAGTCGCGCTACCAGCGCTTGGTACTGGTCAATAGGCCATTCAGTGCAGTCGGCGATGTAGCCGAAAATGAAAGCGATCTGGCGCGTTGGCCGATCGCTGGGCACAGCTCGGGTATCTGCTGCCATGGGGCGGACTCCTTGGAAGTTGGAATCCACCACCTCGCTGCCAAGCAAGGTGGCGGACGGCACGGGTTGGCAGACCGGTCCAAGGGAGGCCGGCGGGGCCGGAGCCCCCCACGTACCGCCCGCCATAAAACTGGCAGGCATGTGCCCATAGCGATGCAGGGCAACAAAAAAGCGCCGAGCATCATGTGATGGGCGCTGGTGCGCCTTGGAATTCGGGCTGCCAAGCCCGGTCGCCGATTGTGCGGCGACGTGGGAATAGTTGCTCCGTCCATGGGCAGCTGTCAAGGGAAAATGAGGGAAAGTGTGGGAAACGTTCAAACCGGTGGAGACGTTCATGCGGACACCTGTGCAACGGGGTACACCGGCAGCACCACGTACGGGCCGCCAGCAGCGATATGAGCGACGACCTGGGCACGCAGCGCCTCGGCCTGACGCAGCTTCTCGGCATAAGAGACGTGTTGCTCCCGAGTGGGAGTCGTAACGAACGTGGGGGCCATTGCAGAGGCCCAGCCGTCGTGATGGATCTTGTGCCTGAACATGGGCAGTACTTCCCCGCTGGCGGCAAGGCCGCCAGTTCATCGTGGTGGAACAGGGTGGGTGCTTTACGGCTGGGCGGCGGGCGGCGCTTCTTTTAACGCTTCGATTGCGTCAAGAAGGTCCAATTGGTCGATCCCACGATCCGCTTTCCATGCCAAGTGCAACTGCGTGCGCAGGAAGCTCGCCGTAGGAGGCAGGTCGCTGGCAATGGAATTGGGGATGCCACTCGGGCTGGCGATGCCAGTCAGTTCAGAGTGACCGCTGAAGCTCGCGCCACAAAGCGGGTTCTCGCAGACATAGACGTCGTTGCGCAGGTACTTGTGCTGCAGGCTGCTGGTGCGCTTGATCAGCGCATTGCCGCAGTACTCGCAGCAGAACACCGCACGACGGCCCGGGGAAGGCGCAGCGCTCATGCGGTCTTCCTCCGTCCTGTGCCCGCCGATTTTTTGGCGCGAGTGATTTTGAGGGGATTTGTGCCAGAATCCGGCTTGCGCTTGATGCCCAGGGCGACGGCGGCTTGGTGAGACGCACCGGTGTTTCCCTTGCCCACGCCGCGCAGAGCATCGTTGACGGCATCGCGGCTGAGCTGGTGAGCAGCAGCGAAGGCGGTAACGGTTACGCCGTTATCGCGCAGCCACTGTCGGGCCTGCTCTGGAGTACGCAGCGCGGTCCGTCGTTTTGCAGCCATTCCGTTTCCCCTGTGTAAAAGCTGGGTGAATGTTGGTGAAGTTAACTGCACCTGTCAAGGGGAATTTGAGCATGTCTGTGGGTAAGAGGCTGAAGGAAGAAAGGAATCGTCTGGGGCTTTCCCAAACCGCCATGGCGGTTGCCTGCGGGGCTGCCGGCAAGCGAACCCAGATCATGTTCGAGCAGGACGACCACGTGCCGAACGGCAACTACTTCATTGCCGCCGACGAAATCGGTGTTGATGTGACCTACGTGCTCGTTGGTCGCCGCTCACTTTTGGACGAGGCTGATACTGAATTGCTCGATGCTTGGCGCGGCGCGTCGCGCTCGGCCCGGGCCGCCGCCCTGAACCTGCTCTCCGGCACGGAGCCGCGCGTGTCGGAAAAGGCACCGCGCACCTCCTTCACGAACACGAGCATCGGCCAGCAGATCAGTGGTGACGTGGATCTGCGTAATCAGAAGATCACGGTCAAGGCCCCAAAGCCCGCGCACAAGGCCGCCAAATAGCCTCAGTTCGTCGTCTATTCAGGCCGTTAACCCGCGCGCAAGAGCGCCGAGGTGGCGTGTCAGGGTGTGATGGACTATGAGTTGCTGTAGCGGTGCGAAGGAAAGTGTGGCCATGTGCGTGTGCAATGGCCGTACCGTGTTTGACCACGCGGTGGTTGGGCAAGTGTTTACAGGCGATGTGCAAATGCGCTGCCCGCACGCCGAAGCGGTGCGGCGCATGGTCCACGGCAGTCGCCGTCGCCACAGGGGTAGCAGTTCCCTTTCCACAGCGTTGCTGGCCATCGCTATATGGGACTCAACGTCGGCATTCTTCGGGGTTTCGCCCTCTGGTATTGGACCGCTCACGCAGGCTGGCCTGCTGTTCGGCTGCGGTCTAGCAGCGCGCTATGCGCCGGCAGCGCGGAGGATTATTGCCAAGGGCTGGAAGGCACGGCGGGCGAACCGTATACCGCTATCCGCCGCGCTCAAGTTCCAGCGACGTGGTGAAGCCCGCCGAGCCTGAGATAGTGTGCGTCGCCTTACTCACCAGCCAGTCGGTACCGTCGATCTCGGGTTTGAAGCCGCTGACGGTGATGGACTGTTCCGGGTACAGATCCGCGCGGCCAAGTGCCAGGGTGTAAGACAGCGAAGCAGTGCCACGGTCGAGGCGTTGGAACTCTGCCTGAGCATGCTGCCGGGCCTCGGCCTCGGTGGCGTAGGTGGCTTGCAGCTTTTTCTCGTTGTCCGCGGTGCCCACCAGCACGCCAGTGCGGCGGGCATCCCCCCGGTTGCCCCAGTACGCGCGCACGCCAGTGTACTTTTCGCGGTCGGACACCGCGTAGCGGTGCTGGTCACCGGACTGACGGGTGATCTGCGCGCCTGGCAGCTCGACGCCGCTGGGCGTCGTGCCGCTGCCGATAGGCGCGAAGATCAGAGTGCCGGCCTTCACCGTGGCCACTGCATCGAAGCGCTTGGCCAGCCGGGTCAGCAGGTTGATGTCGCTCTCGTTGGCCTGATCGAGGTGCGGTACCGCCAGCCCTGACAGTGCAGGCGCGATGGCGGACTTCAGGGAGTGATCGCCGGCAATGGTGGAAAGCACCGCGCCCAGCGTGGTGTCGTGCCAGCTTCGCTCCCGGCGGGAGCGGATTGCCCCGGTCAGGTCGGCGCTGCGGGCACGCACCGTGATGACGTCTGGCGCGCCGCTGTGTTCCACATCGTCCACCACGAACGTGCCTTTGTTGACCATGCCGCTGTCCACCCAGCCCATGGCCAGGGTGAGGCTTACGCCCCGCTTGGGCAGAGCAAGCGCCCCGTCGTGGTCGCTGATGCGCAGGTCCAGCTGGTCGGCCTCATCGCCCCGGCTCTCGGTCAGGGTGAGTTCCAGCAGCCTAGGGGCGATGCGCTCGGTCAGGTCGCGGCCGTCCAGCACCACCTTCCAAAGCGGGATGGGATAGCGGCCGGTCACTGCACTACCTCCGTGGGTTCATCATCCGTGCGGGTCAGCTGCAGCTGGAACTCGATCAAGCGCGGGGTGCCGTCGTTGAACAGCTCTTTGCGCGTTTCCGACAGGCTGTCGATGACGTAGGAGCCATAGACCAGCCCGGTACCCTCCACCAGCGACTGCGGACGGCCCTCATCGGCCAGGGCGCGCAGCACGTCCAGCGTCTGGATGTCGTCGGTCAGCTCGGCGGCGATCAGGCCCTGCAGGCTGATGGTTTCGTCGCCAGGACCGACGTACTGCCGCGCCGGCCGGGCGTGCAGCCGCTCGCTGCTGGAGTGCCGCCATTGCATCTGGCGCTGCAGCTGGTCGTAGGCGGCGGTGGACAAGGAAAACACGTAGGTACCGAAGCACATCATCATGGTGGCGGCTCTCAATCTCGCAGGCGCGAGGACTGGCGGGCGGCCTGCTCCCGCTGCATGGCTTCCAGCTGGCGGCGCACTTCCAGCCCGATGGCCTGCGGGTCCGCGCCTGCCGGCGGGTAAATGTTGATGGTGTAACTGGCGGCGGCTGGCGCGCTCTCAGCGGCCGGCGCAGCCGCTGCAGCTCCCACCGGTCCGGGAGAGGCCAGCGCGGGCAGCGTGGCGGCGCTCAGCGCGATCCCGGTGCCCATCTGCTTCATCCGCTCGCCCAGCCCGGCGACCTTCTGCAGCGGCTCTTCCTGGCTGCGGTCAAGGCCACCGGCCAGCCCCTGCATCGTGTTGTCACCGAACGTGGCGAACACGCGCGACGGGCTGTGGATGCCCAGCATGCCCTTGAACTTGCCCATCACCGTGTTGGCCACGTTGCCCACGGCATCGTTGACCATGCCCACCATCGAGCCGATGCCGCTGACCAGGCCCATGATGATGTCCACGCCGGCCTGCATCATCCGCTGTGGCCAGCCCAGCAGGATCTGGTTCACGCCTTCCCACATCAGGCGCAGCCCCTCGCCGATCTTGTTGCCGTTCATGGTGAAGATGCCGACGATCAGTGACCAGATGCCTTGCAGATAGCTCCACGCGCCGCCCATGACGTTCTGGATGATCGGCAGCAGGGTGGTGAACGCGGAGACCAGCCAGCCGATAGCGGTAACGGCCATGCGCAGGTTGACCGTCAGCACAGTGCCCAGCACCTGGCCGAATCCGCGGCCGGCGTTGGTGGCACCTTCCAGCTGGGTGTTGGTAGCCTGGAACGGTTGCATCAGCTGCTTTACCCAGTTCCAGACCTTGCCCATTGCACCTGCCACAGTGTCCCAGAGCGGCGCGAGCGGCTGCAGCGAGGTCTTCAGCTCGGCCATGATGGGGCCGAGGACGTCCATGACCCCCTGCCAGACACCGATCATGAAGGCTTTGATCGGACCCCAGTACTTCCACACCAGCATGGCCACCACGCCCACTGCCGCGCCGATGGCCAGCACCGGGGCGCTGACGCCGCCGAGCAGCGGCAGCAGCAGGCGGCCGACGTTGAGCAGCATCGGGAACGCACGGCCGCCCAGCGAGAAGACCTTGCCGACCAGGTTGCCGAGGCCACCGCCGCCGCTCAGCAGCATCACGGCCTTGTGGATCTGCGAGAAGGCCATGGCGGCCATGCCGCCGCCCACCAGCAGCCCGCCCAGCACCGCAGCTAGTGCGGTACCGCCGATCACCAGCTTGGCGATGGTGGCCACCAGCTGCGGATTGGCGCGCACCCATTCGGTCAGCCGCCCGACGATGACGGCGGTGCGGTCCACCAGCGCCTTGAACTGCGGCATCAGGGTCTTGCCGATGGCCTGAGCGACCACCAGCGTGCTGTTCTTCAGCAGCTGGACGGCGTTCTCGGACGTGGCCACGCGCGCGGCGTACTCCGCGCCCATGGAGCCGCCGTACTTGGACGCATCGCTGACCTTGTCGAAGTTGGTCTTCAACAGGTCCAGATTGGTCAACAGCGGAGCGATCGCGCCGATGGACTCACGCCCAAACAGGGTGGTCATGGTCGCCGCCTGTTCATGCTTGGGCAGCTTTTTCAACTTCTCCAGCACGCTCAGGATCGCGCCGCCGGCGTCGTCCTGCATGGCCTTGGCCATGTCGGTGGCATTGAGTCCCAGTTGCCCGAACGCCTCGACCTGTCGCTTGGTCGCGGCCTCGCCCGACGACAGGGTGAGCAGCATGTTCTTGATGCCGGTTGCCGACACCTCCGACTCGATGCCCATGCCGGCCACGGTGGCACCCAGCGCGGCCAGCGGGCCGCTACCCAAGCCGGCTACTTCGCCCAGCGCACCAACCCGATTGACCACCTCGCTGATCTTCTGGACGCTGGCAGGGCCGGTGTTACCCAGGTAGTTGATCTTGTCGGCCAGCACGACCACGTCGTCCTGGCCCATCCGGAACGCGGTGCGCCAGGTGGCCATGGTCTGGCCGGCTTCTTCGGCGGTGGTGTCGAAGGCCACACCCATCTTCGCGGCGTCTTCGGCAAAGCGCACCAGCTCTTCGCGCGGAATGGACGCCTGCCCGGCGGCTGCGACGATCTTGGCAATGTCCGCCGGAACCATGGGCAGCTTGCGCGACAGGTCTTCCACGTCGCGGCCCATCTGCTCGAACTGCTCGGGCGAATCGAAGTCCACCACCTTCTTCACGTCGGCCATGGCCGACTCGAAGGTCATGGCCTGGGCGATGGGGAACATGCCAGCGCGCAGGGCAGCAGCGCCACCCAGCGCCAGCCCCGCGCCATGCGCGGCGGCCGTCATGCCGGCCGAGTGCACCTTGCGGCTGCGCTCCATCGCCCCGTCCAGCGCCCGCAGGCGCTTGCGCTGCAGATCCATCTGGGTACTGGCGCTGGCGATCTCCGAACGCAGGCGGCGCTCATGGTTGCCCAGGTCGCGCGTGCTGATGCCAGCCTGAGCCAACCCGCCGCGCAGGCGCTGCAGCTCGGCGACCTGGGCGGTGTGCTGGGACTTCAGGCCAGCGGCTTCGCGCTTGGCCTGTTTGAACTCGTTGCTGAGTTTGCGAGAGGGGTTGGCGGCAAGCGCCATCTGCTGCGCCAGCTGGCGCACGCGCTCCTGCGCGGCGGTATGGGACTGCTCCATGCCACGCGCGGCCTGCATCTGCGCGCGGAAGGCGCTGACATCGCGCTGGGCGTTGTTCAGGCGCTTGAGGTGGTCGCGCTGCTGCTGTAGGGCGCTGGACAGCCCCTTGCTGCCGGCCATCATCTTGCGGAACGGGCCGGTGGCCCGGTCGAGGGCCTGCAATACGACTTGGAGGCGGAGGTTGTCGGCCATCAGCCGACAACCTGACAGATCAGCCCGGCGGCACTTCGCTGGCGCTGTTGAAGAGCGCGGCCACGAAACTGCAGAGCGCGGTGAAAGCCCAGAGCAACAGCCCGCCTACGCAGGCGAGCAGGGCGAGGACGATAAGAGCGATCAGCAGTTCCATGGGCGGACTGTATCACGGTGTGGCTCCGCTTCTTTCGACGGCCCGTTGCCGCCATTCCATCAGTTCAAACAGATCCATCGCCGACATCTCGGCGATGGACAGGTGAAGGATCGTGGCCACGTCGGCCATCGCATCCTCTACGCAGGCTGTGATGCGCGATCCTTCCGGGGCACGAAAAAAGTGCTGACTTCGGTGCCCAGGCTGATCAGGTCAACCGGGTCCAGCTTGCCGACGTCAGCCGGCGTCAGGGCCGGCGAGGTGATGCGCGGCAGCAGGGTGCTGAGCGCACCCATATCCATCTGCAACAGATCCATCAGCTTGATACCGCGCAGCGAGCCGGCATCCGGCTTGCGCAGTGCCACGTCGTTGATCAGCTGTTCGCCGCGCTTGATGGGCACTTCCAGCGTGATCTGGTGAGGAACACGGACCAGCTCTTCCAGCTTCTCTACCATGGCGTCAAGCCGTTCGCTGGTCGGCGCGTTGGTCGTGGGCTGGCCGGCGCGCGGTGCGCCGTCATCGACCAACAGGACGCGGTGAGGTTCAGCGGTCAGCAACGCCACGGCGGGCTGGGCAGAAGCGCTGGTGAATTCGTTGTGGTTCATGGCTCTCTCTCAGGAAATGGCCCGGCCGTAACCGGGCTTTGCGGTGGGACGGCGATCAAGCGCCGATGGCGGTGCGGTGTTTGGCCAGCAAATCCACACCGTTGACGATGAAGACCATGCCGACCATGTCGATTTCGATCTCGGTGCGGCCGTTGATCGAGAGCTTGTAGTAGCCCGCGGTGGTTTTCACGCTGAACTCGGTGTCGTCGCCCGCTTTACCGGTACCGGAGTCGATCTCGGTATGACGGCCGTGGATGACGATCTCGACCGCGTCCACTTCACCGCTGTCCTCACGCTGATACGAGCCACAGAAGCGCAGCTGGACGGCGTTATGGGTGATTGCGCCGTACTGGCGCAGCACATCGCGCATCAGGCCGCCGCACTTCCATTCGGCCTCGATCTTTTCTTGCCCCATGTCCACGTCGATGGGGCCGGCCATGCCGCCGGCGCGGTATTCCTCCACCTTGCGGGTCAGCGTGGGCAGCTTGAACTCGGTCAGTTCGCCCAGGTAGCTGTTGCCGGCGTTGAACAGGTTGCATTGCTTGAGTTTGGAGGGAAGCATGGGAAGTCCTTATGCGTCGATGCGCGAGGCGAAGTCGGCGAAGTAGCGGTCGGTGATGCGCTGGTTGAGGACCAGATTCTCCAGCGGCGGCACCGGGGTGTAGTCGTAGTCGATGACCAGCTGGCCGGCAGACAGGCCAGTGGGAAGATTGGCCGCTTCGTCATACCAGGCGGTGGCGTCGATGATGTAGCCGGCGTTCTTCAGCTCGCGGAACTTGGCGTTGATCGATTCGAGGATGTCGCGCACCAGCGAGGGGTGGAGCGGCTTGTCGCTGTACGTCAGCATCGCGTTGGCGATGGTGTCGGCCAGAATCTGCGCCGTACGGGTGGCCGTCTCGAAGGCGAACAGTTCATCGTCGCTGCAGGTGCGCGAACCCCAGAAGCGGTAGCCGGTGGCGTTGACCAGGGTGGTGATCTGGGCGGCATTGAGCTGACCAGCATCGGTGGACGGGTCCTGCAGATCCCAGTGCACATCGCGGCTGATACCGGTGACGCCCTGAACTCCGACGTTGGAGAGCGACTTGTGCCAGCCCTGTTCCTTGTCGATCAGTGCGCGCAGGCCGACCGCACGGGCGGTGGCGTACGCCGGGTGAGCGGCATTGGCGGTGCTGTCCCACGCCACGAAGTCCGGGTAGATCAGCATCAGCTCGCGCTGGCTGAACTGGTCGCGGTAGGCCACGGCCTCAACCACCGAGGCACTGGCTGCGCAGCTGGCGTAGGCCATCGCACGAAGCTTCTTGGCCACCACTGCCATTGCGGCAGTCACCGGCTGGGTGTCCAGGCCGGGGGCGGCCAGGATGCGCGGGGTGACGCCCAGCTGGGCCTGCGCTACCAGCAGCGCCTGCAGGCCGGTGTAGTAGGAGCCGTCCGCCTTGCCGATCACCTTGGTGGTGGTTTCCGAATCATCCGTGCCGGCCGCCACGCGCACTACGACGGTGACGGGATTGGACTGATCGGCGATGGCGCGCAGGGTCGGGGCCAGGGTGCCCTTGGTGCCGGCCTTGCCGATGGCACCCAGCACATCGGTGATCAGGACCGGGCGGTCCAGCGGGAACACGGTGGCGTCGGCGTCCTCTGCGGTGCAGACGATACCGACGATGGCGGTGGCGACGGTACGGATGGGGCGGGTGCCACCGTTGATTTCGATGACGCGTACGCCGTGGTGGTAGTCCATGGGAACTCCTGTTTAGGGCTTGCGGTAGGTCAGGGGAACGGTCAGGCGGGTGTATTCGCCGGACCGGCGTTGGGAGGCGCGCTGGCCCACCAGGTTGAAGATGAAGCTGCCGGGCAGGTCGCCCTTCTCGACGGAAACGCGCGTAAGCCGAATGCGCGGTTCCCAGCGACTGATCGCGGTGGCGATGGCACCGAACAACCGCAGCTTCGTCAGCGAGTTGAACGGCTGATCGATCAGCTCCGGCAGAAGCGACCCGTAGTCACGCCGGCCGACGCGGGAGCCAATCGGGGTGGTGAGAATGTCGGCGATGGACTGGGACAGGTGCTGCTCATCGTCCAGCGGCTTGCCTGTGCGGTTGCTCATGCCCCTCATGACGGCGGCCCTGACGTACCGCTGCCGGGCTGCACGGCGCTGTGCTTGTGGTCCTTCAGGCTGATACCAGCCCCTACCACGTCGGTAGCCGCGGTTGCCGTACCGGATACCTTGGCGTCGCCTTGCACGGTCAGCAGGCCGTTGATGGTCACGTCTGCGTTGAGGGTGATGCCGCCCGGGGCGGTGACCTGGGCGGTACCGCCATCCGGGAGAGTGGCGAGCAGGGCGTGGGCGGTGCTGTCGTAGCTGATCTGAGCGCCGTCTGCGAACCGGATCAGTGTCAGGGACTCACTGTCGGACGGTGCAGGGTAGGCGTTGCTGTACAGGCCGCGCAGTACGATGCCGTTGGCCAGGTCGCCGTCACCACAAAGCACCGCTACCTGTTCGCCAACGCTCGGGCGATTCCACACGATCACCTGTCCGGCGTACGCCACCAACCATTGCAGGTAGTCGGTGACCATCTCCCCGACCTGTACGCGGCAAAGCGCGCCCTTCACATCGGTAACGGTACCGGTGCGAATGAGGTTGCTGATGCGTTGGTCGGGTGAAGTATCCATGTGCCCATGCTCGCGGGCACGCCTCGCGCGCGCACGGGAACCGGCACGTAGGCAGCGGGATTACACCGTCCGAATCAGAACCAGCCCGAGGCAACGACGCTCACGTTGATGCGGGTGGTCGAAACCGCCCCGTTTGCGCGACGAAGCCTGATGGTGATCGATACGCCGTCCGCCCGATAGTCTGCCGATGCGGCGACCACTGATACGGAGGCGCTCACTGAGCGGGTCGACGCGCAGTTGGCGTAAGACGGTGCCCCATTGCTGATGGACGCAACGCCGGAACTTCCTGTCTCGAACTGCACGTCATACTCGCCAGAACCAGCTCCTGTAGGAAGCCAAGTGCCCCTGGCGACTTCGGTGTTGGAGCCTTGACCGCCTCCGGTCACGCTGGAGAGCACGCGGTAGATTCCGCTCGCGTCAAGAATGAACGTCACCGTCGCACTGGCCGAGCCTGAAGAGTTCGAGCGGGCTTGGTTGTGGGCGCTGTAGGACTGGCCATTAATCGGCAAGGAGTAGCTTGCAGTACCCTTGGCAGCCCAGAGTGTTGCCAGGTCACTTCCACCCCGACGACGACCGACGTCACCGCGACGCGCACCATACTGAACATGCGCGTAGCGAAGGGGCTGGCCATCGGCGCGACGATACGTACCTGCAACAGGTCCGTCACCAGTGATGTCTGGATCAAACAGGTCATCGAAGTCAACGCCTTGGTATCTGTATCCGCTCGCCATCTCAGTGCGCCCCCTTCACCGCGTCCAGTTCCGCGCGAAGATCGTCAACGAGGTCTGCCAGCTGACGGATCGCATTGAATGCGACCGGAAGACCCTGATCGAGCTTCACTGATCCCACCCGCTTGCCCTTAAACAGGACACCCTCTGCATCCACCATTTCAGGAATGATCCCGATGAGCTGCTCCGCATCGAAGAACAGACGCATGCGTCCATCGGGGTTGTAATCGGGCTTATAGGAGCCGTACACCGTCCGGATGCGCCGGACCTCTTCCAATCCGTACGGCAGCTCTCCCTTGATGTCCTTCAGCTTCCGCGAGGAACCCACGTCGTAGCCGCCAGCAGCATTCACGGTCCCGTTTACAACGAAAGAGTTCACATCCATGACAGCCGTGGGAGCGCCGATGAAGCGGAATCGCACCATCTGGGAGGACGGCACGTTCGCAGTGCCTTGAAGGAAGACGTCCAGGCGTCGTCCCTCCCCGGACGCACCGCTTTCACGCAGGCGCAGCATGGTGGACGCATCCGAGCTGGAGACAGCTGCGCCATAGGCGGTAACGGTTGATCGCGAAACAATGCTCGTTGCCGAAATTCCTGCGCTATCGCACCTCAGCGCGTTCGGATTCCCGCCCGCCTCGACCACAAATCCTGCCGCACGAATGCTCAGGCTCGCGGTATATGCGTCAACCCCCGCATTCGCGCGGGCATCGAGATACACGTTTTCCGGCGCGCATACGGTACGCAGCGCCGTTCCTGTCGAACCTTGACCTACGAGCAATCCTGCCCATACGTTAAGCGTGCCGGTGATCGTGCCGCCGGTCTTCATGACCCGCGCATCGAGCGCTCCCTGCAATCCATCGACTTCCGACACCGGATGGGTGTGCGGGGCTGGGGTAAACCTTGTCGGTACGCCGGTCAGATTTGTCCAATCCAGATAGTAAGCGCCGTGCTGTCCATCAAGCATGTCCGCGTCCAGGCCATTGTTTGCGCCTTCGTCCTTCAGCGAGGCGGACTTCAAGCCAAGTGCCGCTCGTAGTAGCGCGGCAGAGGCTTTGGTCATCAGTCCCTTGAAGAAGTCGCTCGGCGCGCCGCTGCCGAAGCGCTTGTCGATGTAAATGGCCACGCCGTTGGGCGTCATAGCTACCGCGTTGCCAGAACCCGCCGCCGCCTCATCATCCGTGGCGAATCGTGCGACGCCGGCAATCGTGGTGGAGGCCGGCGGATTGATGAAGTCCACGTCGCCCACCTCGATGCTGGTGGCGGTGATCTTGGCGAAGCGAATGTCGGTGGCCAGCAGCAAGGTAGCGGCCGCCGCCTTCTCCATGATCGGTGTGGCCTGCGAGTAGACGGCGAACAGCACACCGTTGGACAGGTACAGCCCGAAACCGTGCAGCGTGTAAGTGTCAGAGCTGTCGTCGCGGATGTTCAGGTGCAGCGTGTCGACTGCGACAGCCTTGCCACCAAAAGTGCTGATCCGCTTGATTTCACCCGGCACCGCCGCGCCCACGGTGTCGACATTGAACGCCTGCGGCGTAACGCCCACCTGGGTGATGCGAACTGGCGCGGTGCCGTCGTGCTCGGCATTGACGATGGCGGCAAAGCCGGCTGGGGTGATGGTGATCTGCGGGAGGCTCATGGGGATTCCTGTGGTTCGATGGCGGCCATGTCCAGGCGCGCAGAGGCGAAGGTCCGGACCACGCCGAGGACGCCGATGCAGCCCACGGCGTTCACGCCTTGGGTGAAGGTGAAGTGGGAGCGCACAGGTTTGGCCCGCTCGACGGCCGCCATGACCTGATTGACGTACTCGGCCGACACCTCGGTGCCGTTTTGGCCTGACAGGGTCAGCTGCAGCTCGAATGTGTGCGGCGTGCCCTTCGGGGTGGTCTGCCACCACTCCACGATCTGGACCTGACCACCGAAGCTGGCCACTACGTCGGCGATGCTCTGCGCGGTGCCCTTGTGGCGCTGGATGGCGAACGAGCTGGCGATCTGGGAGCGCTTCACGTACTCCGGCCAGTCGCTGTTCCACGTGTCTACCGACACGCTCCATGCCAAGTAGGGCAAGAAGGCGGCCTGGCACTGCCATGGATTCCACAGGTGCTGGTGGGACATGGGCACGTCAGCCAGCTGCCCGTCCACGCGCTCAGCGGCGCGTTCCAGCGCCGTCGCGTTAGGGGGCAGCAGGGAAGTGGGCTCAGCCATTGGACGGGGCGTGTTGGACGTCCACGACGGTGCAATACGCGGCGGACTGGTCGTCAATGGTCAGATCGGCGGTGGGGCTGGTCAGGACCACACGCTGGACGCCTTCCACGTGCAGGGCTGAGTAGACCGCCGACAACGGGACGTCCCGCCCGAGGCGCTGGGACTGGCTCAGGTATTCGGTGAGCCGGCGCTGTGACTCGGCGATGACCAGCGCGGCATCGGGGCCGTTGAAGGTGGTGACCTGGGCGTGAATCTCGAACGGGACGATCCGCGCCGCCTGCACGGTCACGTAGTCCGTCAGGGGGCGCACGTTGCCATCCATCAGCGCGGCGGTGACGCTGGCCAGCAGCGCTGCGCTGGGCGTGCCGTCGCCATCACGCGCCAGTACCGTCACCAGCACTTCGCCAGGGCTGGGGCTGGTCACGCTGGCGTCCAGCGCATCCGGGCTGGAGGACAGGGTGTGGAAGATGTAGGCCCCTTCGGGACCGGCCACCGACAGCCCTTCCGGGGCCAGCTGGATGCGACGACGGAAGTCGGCATCACTTTCGTACACGGCCGGAGTGTTGTTCTCCGGATCGGCCGGCACCAGCAGCTTGCGGGCTACGCCGAACGGGACAGCGAGGTTGTCGAGGTCGTTGCGGCGTGCGTACGGCAACAGCAGGCCACGGGCACGTTCGTTGAACTGCTCACGCAACAACAGCTCACGGTAGGCGCTGGCCTGCAACAGCTTGATGATCGGGTCAGATTCAACCACCGCGTCGTAGTCCGGCAGCAGCACGCGGAACTCGGTCAGGCGCTCGGCATAGATCTGCTCGAAAGTCAGCTGCTCGAACACATCCGGTGCCGGCAGCTTGTCAACTTCAATGGCGGTAAACGTGGACATGGCGGAACCGTGCGCGGGACACGTCCAGCCTCGCCGCCAGCGGTGGGCGGCACTACCAAGTCACGGTGTAGCGGGCAGGGCTACGTCACTGCCCGCGCAGATGATCGATGATCAGGTCGCGGACCTGTTCCACATCAGCAGGGGAGAAGCCCAGCAGCCGGCGGCGCTCATACGTCACGCGCGGGCCACCGCGACTGACGGTATCACTCA
>JAEWLO010000290.1 GCA_023457475.1 Pseudomonadota bacterium
GTGAAGCTCGGCATCAGCACCACGTCCTTGCCGAAGTAGCTGCCGCGACGGGCGATCGCGCCCGGTACGACGCGTACGCCGGTGCGGCGGAACTTCGCTTCGTCAAAGCCGGCGAAGCGCGATTCGACCTTGTCCCAGAACGGGGCCGGACGCGCGTCAACCACCGCCATGTCGTTGACCCGGAAATACAGCAGCACCGCCTTCTTCAACCACTCGTTGACCTTCCAGCCACCGTGACCGTCCGGTTCGGCGACACGGAACTCGCCGGCTTCCAGACCGTCGATGACGCGCGCGACCAGCGGCTTGGTCGAACCCTCGATCTCGTGCATCGTCAGCGTCGCGCGGCGCTCGAATGCGCTTTCGATGCCGAACTTCAGTTCTTCCACCCCCGGCGTGGCCGGCTTGCGCAGGGACTTGCGGGCGATGGTCTCGGCGCGCTTGGCTGCGGTTTCGGCGGCACTGGCAGCGGCGGTCTTCTTGACCGGGGGCTTATTCACCGGGGTCTTCTTCACGGCCACTTTTTTCACGGCGGAAACTTTCTTCGCCGCCGGCGTCTTCGTCTTCGCGGCGGTCTTCTTGGCGGGCTTGGTTGCCATCAGGGGGTTTCTCCGGCTTTTCGATCAGGATCCAGGCAGGCGAGCATGGCGTCGTGCAGCTGCTGCCGGGCGGTGTCAGTAAGGGGTTGGTCGTGTTCGTCGCTGATCACGAACATGTCTTCGGCGCGCTCGCCAAAGGTGGCGATGCGCGCGTCATGCACGCGCAGCCCCTGGTTGCGCAGCACGAACGCTACGTCGGCGAGCAGTCCCGGGCGGTCCGGGGCCACCAGGCTGAAACGGGTGCTGCCGGTGTCGTTGTCGTTGGCATCGCGGAACTCGATTCGCGGCGCGAAGCGGAAGTGGCGCAGCTGGCGCGGGATCACCCGGCGCGACGGGCGCAGGCGGGTCAGGTCGCCACCCAATGCCTCACGCAGCGCCGCTTCCAGCCGTGGCGCGTCGCCGTCGGCGAAACTGTCGGCGGGCGTCACCTCAAAGGTATCGAAAATCGTGTCCATCGGGCCGTCGAGCACCCGCGCGCGATGGATACCGTAGCCCTTGCGGTCCAGGGTCATGACGATCGCAGCAAACAGGCCGTCCCGGTCCGGCGAGTGCACGAACACTTCCAGCGCATCGTCGTCCGGGGTGATCCGGCGCACCTTGACCAGGGTCTGCCCCTGCTTCACCGGCACCAGCGCGGCCGCCTGCCACGCCAGCTGTTCCGGACGCAGGCGGATGAAACTTTCATCCGGCATCACGGTGAACTGGCGGTCGATCGTGGCATCGTCGTAGCCGCGCTCGCGCACCAGCGCGCGCACGGAATCCCGCGCTTCCTGCACGCGTTCGGCGGCGGGCATCTGGTTCTCCAGGCCGTCGCGCAGCGCGCGCCGCGCGGCAAAATACAGGTCGGCCAGCAGGCGGTCCTTCCACGCATTCCACAGCTTCGGACTGGTACCGGCAATGTCGGCGCAGGTCAGCAGGTAGAGATAGTCGAGGCGGTCGCGGCTGGCGACCAGGGTCGCGAAACGATGGATGACGTCCGGGTCGGAAATGTCCTGTTTCTGTGCGGTCACCGACATGCGCAGATGCTGCTCGACCAGCCAGGCCACCAGCTCGGTGTCCGACGCGCTGAGTGCGTGCGCCTGGCAGAATTCGCGTGCGTCCACCGCGCCCAGCTCGGAATGATCGCCGCCACGGCCCTTGGCGATGTCGTGGAATAGTCCGGCAAGCAGCAGCAGTTCCGGCTTGCGAAGCCGCGGCCACACTTCATGGGCAATCGAGAAACGTTCGTCGGCGCGGCTGCTGGCGAACAGGCCGATGTTGCGCAGGACCATCAGGGTGTGCTGATCCACCGTGTAGACATGGAACAGGTCGAACTGCATGCGCCCGGACACCTGCGCGAACGCCGGTATCCATTGGCCCAGCACGCCCAGGCGGGCCATGCGCGCCAGCGTTTCCACCGCCCGCGGGCTTCGCATGAGGGCCATGAACTGCCCGCGGGCGTCGGCACCGGCTTCGGTGTACGCCGGCAGCGACGCCAGCGACTCGGCCAGCGCGCGCGCGGTGAGCGAGTGCAGACCCCGCACATCCGGGTTGTAGGCCCAGCTGGCGAACAGCGCGAATACCTGTTGGATGTCGCCCTGCGGCCAGTGCGGGTCGTTGGCGGCAAGATAGCCCCGTCGCAGTGAGAACCCGACGCTGACCGGCTCGGGCACCGCCTCACCGTCGAACTGCTCCTCGAACCGCTGCAGCAGCCGGTCGCTGATCCGTCGCACCACGGTGGCGCTGCGGTAGAACCCCTGCATCATCTTTTCCACGGCGAGGCTCTCCACGTCATCGTGGAAGCCCAGGCGCGCGGCCAGGGTTTTCTGATAGTCGAACCGCAGCCGCTCTTCCGGGCGGTTGGCCACAAGGTGCAGGCCGAAGCGCAGCTGCGCCAGCGCGCAGCGCTCGCGCCGCAGCGCGACGGCTTCGTCCGGGCCCAGATGACCCAGGCCAACCAGCGCCTCAAGCTCGCGCACGCCAAAGGCACGCAGCGCCATCCAGCCCAGCGTGTTCAGATCGCGCAGGCCGCCGGGCCCGTCCTTGATATCCGGCTCGAGGTTGTCAGCGGTGTCGCCGAAGCGCGCGTGGCGCGCCAACAGTTCCTCGCGCTTGGCCAGAAAGAACTCCCGCGGTGGCCACAGATCCGCCTGGTTCACGGCCTGCTTCAACGCCTGCCGTGCGGCGTCATCCGCCACCAGCGGCCGGGACTCGATCAGCGCGGTGAACACGGTCTGGTCCACACTGGCCTGCACGCAGTCGCGCGACGAGCGCACCGCGTGGCTGGCCGGCAGGCCACAGTCCCACAACAGCGCGAAGAAGCGTGCCAGCGATGCTTCATGTTCCTGCTGGGCCCAGGCCTCGCCCAGTACCAGCAGGTCGATGTCCGACCGTGGGAACAGCTCGCCGCGACCGTAACCCCCGACCGCGAACAAAGCCAACCCGGACCCGGCCGGCAGGCAGCGCTGCCAGGCCAGGCGGATGAGGTGGTCGGCGGCGCGCGCGCGCAGCGCGAGCAGCCGCTCGATGTTGTCGCCCTGGTCGAAGCGGCGGTACAGGCGGGCATCCGCCTGCTGCAGGCTCTGCCGGGCCAGCGCCGCCCACTCGGGGTCGGCGACGGCATCCGCCGGCGCGTCCAGGATCGGGCTCGCCGGCAGCATGCTCAGACCTGCGATTCGCCGGGTGCGAGGGTCAGCACATCGACGCCGGTCTCGGTGACCGCGATCATGTGTTCCCACTGCGCCGACAGCTTCCGGTCCTTGGTGACGACGGTCCAGCCATCCGGCAGGACCTTGTTGTAGCGGGTGCCTTCGTTGATCATCGGCTCGATGGTGAAAGTCATGCCCGGCTGCAGCACCAGACCCTGGCCCGGGCGGCCGTAATGCACCACCTGCGGTTCGTCGTGGTAGACCTTGCCGATGCCGTGCCCGCAGTATTCACGGACCACGCTGAAGCGCTCGCCTTCGGCCAGCGACTGGATCGCGTGGCCGATGTCGCCCAGGGTGGCCCCCGGCTTGACCGCGCGGATGCCGGCCCACATGGCCTGGTAGGTCACGTCGACCAGGCGTCGCGCCATCACCGACGGGGTGCCGACGAAATACATGCGACTGGTGTCGCCGTGCCAGCCATCCTTGATGACGGTGACATCGATGTTGACGATGTCGCCTTCCTTCAGCACCTTGCCCTCGCTGGGGATGCCATGGCAGATGACATTGTTCACCGACGTGCACACGGTCTTCGGGAAGCCGCGGTAGCCGACATTGGCCGGCGTCGCCTTCTGCACGTTGATGATGTGGTCGTGGCAGATGCGGTCGAGCTCTTCAGTGGTCACGCCCGGCTTCACATAGGGGGCGACGATGTCGAGCACTTCGCTGGCCAGGCGGCCGGCGACGCGCATGTGTTCGATTTCCTCGGGGGTTTTCAGATTCACGCTCATGGGGACATTATCGCCGATCCGGAGCCTGTCTGAACGGGAGCCGCCGGAACGCTGACAGCCCACGTTCGGCCGCGAAGCCTCGCACCGGCGGGCCGGAACGGATTAAAGCGTGAAATCCGGACAATTTCCGTCACTTCTCCCCCACGGCCGCGCATTTATAAG
>JAEWLO010000291.1 GCA_023457475.1 Pseudomonadota bacterium
GGCCCGGCCCCCGGCGTTGTCGTCTCTGCAACGCGTACACTCACCCTACACGCCCCCCGCCGGAGTCCGTCGCATGCCCCCTGCGTCCCCTGCTCCCCGCATGCACTGGGGCCTGCTGGTCGCGGCCTCGGCGATTCTGATGGTCACCATGGGCGTGCGCCAGACGTCCGGCCTGTACGTCGACCCCATCCACCGCAGTACCGGCGTCAGCATCGTCGAGATCAGCTTCGCACTGGCCATCGGGCAGTTTGTCTGGGGCGCGGTGCAACCGGTGTTCGGGGCCGTGGCCGACCAGCGCGGAGCCTGGCCGGTCCTGCTGGGCGGCACCGCGCTGCTGGTGGCCGGACTGCTGCTGGCCCCGCTGCTGACCAGCCCGCTGGGACTGAGCTTCACCCTCGGCCTGCTGATGGCGGCCGGTGCCGGTGCCGGCAGCTTCTCCGTCCTCATCGGTGCCACCGCGCATCGGCTGCCGGCGCAGAAGCGCTCCTTCGCGGCCGGCCTGATCAATGCCGGCGGATCATTGGGCCAGTTCGTGTTCGCACCGCTGGTGCAGTGGGTGATCGGCACCGCCGGCTGGGCCCGGGCGATGTGGGTCATGGCCGCTGCGGCGCTGTTGTCGCTGCCGTTGGCCTGGCCGCTGCGCCGTCGTGCGGGAGACCATCCGGTCAGCGCGGCGGAGACTGAAGGCGGGCTGCGCGCCCAGCTGCACATCGCCGCCCGCAGCCGCAGCTACTGGTACCTGCACCTGGGCTTTTTCACCTGTGGCCTGCACATCGCATTTCTGGTCACCCACCTGCCCGGCGAGATCGCGCTGTGCGGGCTGTCACCGACGGTCGCCTCGACCTCGATCGCGCTGATCGGCCTGTTCAACATCGCCGGCAGCCTGCTGGTGGGCGCGTTGGGACAGCGCTATCGCATGAAGTACCTGCTGTTCTGGATGTACGCCAGCCGCGCACTCATCATCGGCCTGTACCTGCTGGCTCCGCCTACCCCGCTCACGTTCTACGTGTTCGCGGCCGCACTGGGCTTCACCTGGCTGGCCACGGTACCGCCCACCGCCGGCCTGGTCGGCAAGCTGTTCGGTCCACGCTACCTGGGCACGCTGTTCGGCCTGACCCTGCTCTCGCACCAGGTGGGTGGCTTCTTCGGCGCGTGGCTGGGGGGCCTGGCGCTGGAACACTCTGGCAACTACCAGTGGATGTGGTACGCCGACATGGCGCTGGCGGCCCTGGCAGCCCTGATCAACCTGCCGATCCGCGAAGCGCGATTTGGCTGTCATCCCATGGCGGAGCGGACCCAGCTGTCCGAAAATAAGGCATGACCACCCAACGCGCCGACGCTGCCGCCCGACGTGCCCTGATCCTGGATGCCGCTGATGCGGTGTTCGGCCAGCACGGCGTCAATGCCCCCCTCGACATGGTGGTGGAACGCGCCCAGGTGGGCCGCGCCACCCTGTATCGCAACTTCCCGGACCGCGCCGCATTGATCGAGGCCCTGCTGCAGCGCGCGGTGGCCCGCATCGAACGCCAGGTGCAGCGGCTGGGCGACCGTGACGACACCTTGTTCCAGGTCCTGGAGGGCATGGCGTCGCGGCTGGTGAGCTCGCCGGCCCTGTCCGACTACTGGCGCGCGGTGGACCCGGACCACCCGCCGATGGTGGCCGCACGGCGCGCCGTCCATCAAGCCCTGCAGGAGCCGCTACAACGCGCGATCGCCGCCGGGCTGTGCAGACCGGATCTTCAGGCGGCCGACATCAGCCTGATTTCCGGCATGCTCGGCGCGGCGCTGCGCGGCAAGACCGTGGAAGACCGTGCACGCCTCGCGACCCGCGCCCTTGAGCTGTTGCGCGGCGGCCTGCATGGCCCCGCCGGGGGAACGGGCGGATGAACTATCTCAAGCCGATCCCCGACTGGGAGGAGCATGAGAAACCGACCTTGCCGGGCTCGGCATCGATGCCCTGGCATCCGCCGGGACGTCGCGTCGCCTACGCCGCCGTGGCCCTGCTGGTGGGCATCACCGGTGGCCTGGGCACCGCGCTGGTCACCGCCAACCTGCCCTTCCTGCAGGGTCAGCTGGGCCTGACCCCGGCACAGGGCAGCGGCCTGGTCGCGGCGTATGCCATGGTCAACGTCACCGCCAATCTGCTGGCTTTCAAGTTCCGCCAGCAGTACGGCATTCGCCTGTTCGCCGAAATCGGCCTGGGCCTCTACGCCGCCCTGGCGGTCCTGCACCTGTTCGTCGGCAGCTTCGAGACCACGCTGCTGATGCGCGCGGCCAGCGGCTTCGCCGGTGCGGCCTGCAGCACGCTGGGCACCCTGTACATGCTTCAGTCGCTGCCACGCCGCTTTACCGGCAACCTGCTGGTGGTGGGCGTGGGGATCTCCCAACTGGCGGTGCCGTTGGCGTGGCTGGTCTCACCCGGGCTGGTCGATACCGGTCAATGGCACAACCTGTATTTCTTCGAGGCAGGGCTGGCGCTGTGCGCGTTTGCCGCCGTGGTGCTGCTCAAGCTGCCGCCCGGCGTGCAGATCAAGGCCTTCGAGCCGATGGATTTTCTGACGTTCGCCCTGCTCGCGCCGGCCGTCGCGCTGCTGGTGATCGTGCTCGCACAGGGCTACGTACGCTGGTGGCTGGATACCCCGTGGCTGGGCTGGGCGTTGATCGCATCGATCACGCTGGCCACCGCCGCCTTCATCATCGAGCACTATCGGCGCAACCCGCTGTTGCAGACGCGCTGGCTGGCCAGCCTGCCGGTGCTGCACTTCATCGCCGGCGCTTTCCTGCTGCGCTTCCTCACTGCCGAGCAGTCCTACGGCGTGGTGGGGTTGATGCGCCAGCTCGGCATGGGGCCGGACCAGATGCGGCCTTTGTTCGCGGTGATTCTGGGCGGTGTGGTGACGGGCATCGCCGCCAGCGCACTCACCTTTGGTCCGAAGCGCATCATTCCGCAGCTGCTCATGGCCATTCTGCTGCTGGGCAGCGCCGCCCTGCTCGACCAGCACCGCACCAGCCTGGACCGACCGCACGACTTCTTCCTGAGCCAGTTCCTGGCCTCGATGGGGTCGGGCATGTTCATGGGCCCGCTGATCATGCTCGGCATCACCCAGGCCCTGAAACAGGGCGTGGACCATATGATCACTTTCCTGGTCACCCTGTCGATCACCCAGACCCTCGGCGGACTGGCTGGTTCGGCGGTGCTCGGCACCTTCCAGCTGCACCGCGAGCAGGTGTATTCCACCGCGCTGGTCAGTCAGCTGGATCCAGCGGACAACGTGGTCGCGCAACGCCTGAAGCAACAGCAGCAGGTGTATGCCGGGCTGCTCGGCGACCCGGTGCAGCGGACCGCGCAGGGCACCGCGCAGCTGGCCCAGCTGGCGCGTCGTGAAGCCAACGTGCGGGCGTACAACGACGTGTTCTCGCTGAGTGGACGCGTCGCGCTGGGCTTCCTGGGCTGGCTGCTGCTGTTGTCGGTGCGAACGGCCGTGCTCAAGCAATGGCGCAGGCGTCACCCGGAAAGTGCTACCACTATGTCGTCCTCGCCGCCTGGCGCGGCACCACGGTAATCGCCCCATGCCTGCACCCCGCGACGAAGACAACGTGAATCCCCCACCGCCGACCGATGCGGCCCCGGCCACGGCACCGGCCGCACCGTCGCCACCGCCTGCCGCCCCCAAGTACCTCAAGCCCAGCGCACGCGCGGTGATCGTGATGGTGGCGGTCGCACTGGTGGGTATCGCGCTGATCCTCCGCGCGTGGTCGCTGTGGCCCTTTCAGACGGCGTGGGTGAGCACCGACAACGCTTACGTGCGCGGGCAGATCACCGTGCTGGCACCGCAGGTGAGCGGCTATGTCACCGAGGTGCTGGTCAAGGACTACCAGCAGGTGAAACAGGGCGATGCGCTGGTTCGCATTGACGACCGCATTTACCGGGAGAAGGTGGCCCAGGCGGAGGCCGAACTGGACAGCGCCAACGCGGCGTTGGCCAACTCGGACCAGACCCAGGCGCAGAACCGCGCGCAGATCGCGGCCGCGCAGGCCAACGTGGCGGCCGGCAGGACCGAACTCACCCGTTCCCGCGACGAACTCAAGCGTTACGAAGAGCTGGCCGCGCAGCAGCTGGTGGCCGTGAACGACCGCGACCGCTTCCGCGCCACCACGCAGTCGGCGCAGTCGGCGGTGCAGCAGTCTGAAGCGCAGGCGCGCATCGCCGAGGAAACCCTCACCTCGACCCGGGTGGCGCGCAAGGGGCTGGAAGCGCGCGTGGCCACCGCGCAGGCACAGCTCGAACTGGCCCGGATCGACCTGGCCAACACGGTCATCCACGCCCCGCGCGACGGCCAGGTCAGCGAGGCATCGGTGCGCCTCGGGCAATACGTGACCGCCGGATCGCAGCTGCTGTTCCTGGTGCCGGACACGCTGTGGGTGGTGGCCAATTTCAAGGAAGGCCAGACCTGGAAGATGCGCATCGGCCAGCCGGCCACGTTCGCCGTAGACGCGTTCGACGGGCAGCGGTTGAACGGCCATGTGGAGCAGATTGCGCCCGCCACGGGGTCGGAGTTCAGCGTGCTGCGGCCGGACAATGCCAGCGGCAATTTCACCAAGGTGGTGCAGCGGTTGCCGGTGCGGATCGCGATCGATCCGGAGCAGCCGCTGGCGGAGCGGCTGCGGCCGGGGATGTCGGTGGTGGTGCGGGTCGACACCTCGCCGTGATGCGCCGCACCGTGATGTTGCCAGGCATCCGGCACCGCGCGGACATGCATGCGTGTCCGCGCGGTCTTACCCCGCGCAGCGGGCACACAGCCCGTGCACTTCCAGCGTCTGCGCCTGCGGCTGGAAGCCCAGTTCCTTGGCCCGCTTCTCCAGCTGGCTGACAATCTCCCGGTCTTCCAGTTCCACCGCGCTGTGGCAGCTGTTGCAGATCAGGAACGGCACTGAATGCTGCGCGCTGCTGGGGTGGTGGCAGGCCACGAAGGCATTCACCGACTCCAGCTTGTGCACGAACCCGTTGGCCATCAGGAAATCGAGTGCGCGGTACACGGTGGGCGGGGCATCGGCCCCGACGCCCTTGCCATTGCGCACCCACTCCAGCAGCTCATAGGCCTTGACCGGCTTGCCGGCCTCTGCGATCAGGCGCAGCACGTTGGCGCGGATCGGGGTGAGGCGCAGTCCACGTTCGGCGCAGACACGCTCCACCACCTTCACGAAATCGGATGCATCGTGAACATGGTGATGCGGGGCGGTGCAGGCAG
>JAEWLO010000292.1 GCA_023457475.1 Pseudomonadota bacterium
GCACAGGCTCCGGCGTAATCACCGGGTCGGGGGTCACCACCGGGTCAGGCGTTACCACCGGGTCAGGCGTCACCACCGGATCGGGAGTCACCACCGGATCGGGCGTCACCACCGGGTCCGGTGCCGGCGGCGCGATCGCGCTGCTGCTCAGATACCAGTTGCGGTTGGCGGCATCGGTCACGCTGTTTCCGCCCCGGCGCAGCTGATAGTCGTACGCACCCGCGACCACGCGCCCGGCCTGAACAAACTCCGCACCCGACGTGCCGTCCACCTGGATCAGCTGATGCCCCCACGCCTGCGCTTCTGTGCGGGCAATCAGGCCGCCCGGACCACCCGCGTTGTCGATGCTCACCTGTGTGCTGCCGGAACTGTCACCGCCGATATGCAGCAGCGGTGCCTCGGTGTTGGCGGCGTCGGCCAGGTAGGCTTCCACCCACAACTGACTGAGGTCCTGGCCGGCGTAGTCGCCCAGCACATCAAACTCGGTGCCACGGTGCAGCAGGCTCAGCGTGCCGGCATTGTCCAGCGAACCGACCGACATGCCCTGCGCGTTGTCACCCGCCTGCAGCACCGCACCACGGGCTACCGAGAAGGTGGCGTTGTCGTTGGTACCGTTGACCACCACCCTGCCCTGCCGCACGTTGCCGGCACCGCGATAGGTGTTGTTGCCGTTGAGCACCAGCGTGCCTGCACCGGTCTTGTCGAAGCCGCCCGCCAATGTGCGGCTGACCGTTCCCAGCGTCGCCGCGTCGTTGTTGTAGAGGCCGGTGGTCACCGCGTCGGCGCGGTTGTCGCCAATGTTGTTGTCGAAGTACGCCGTCGTACCCGCCGGAATGTCCAGCTTGCTCTGGCCCCAGGCGAACTGGCCATAGCCCCCAAATGCGGCATCCGGATTGATCTCGCCCCAGCCGGAGTAGGCGTTGATGCCCGCCAGCAGGCCCGCATTGGTACTGCGGTCGGTGGTGCTCATGTCCGTGGCCGTGCCCAGCACCACTTCCATCAGGTTGCGCGCGGACATCCACGGGTAACGCTCGGCCACACGCGCGGTGATCGCGTTGGCATTCGGAGCCGACCACGAGGTGCCGGCCGCCAGCGAATAGGTCCAGTGGCCGTCCGCAGTGCGGACCGGCCCGCCGCTGGCATCGCGGCGCAGCGTGCCTTCCACGGCCGCCAGGCACCAGTACATCGTGTCACCGCAGTTCTGCCGCTGCCAGCTGTACTGACCGGTGGTGTTGCCGCTCTGCGCGGCAACCACCACCACGTAGTTACCGTAGTACTGAGCATCTTCCAGCGGCACGGTCCCATAGAAGAACGGTTGCCGCACCTCGCTGGTGCCGCTGCCGCTGTTGCCGGCCGCCAGAAAGATCAGCGCGTCGTTCTGCTTGATCTCGTTCCAGGCACTGCGCCAGGACGCCGGGACCGAGGCCATGCGGCCATTCACATCCTGCGACGGGTACCAGACGAAGTAGGAGGAGCTCATGGTGCGCGCCCCGAAGCCGTCCGGATCGCTCGCGGTGGCGAAGGCGTTCCACCAGTCGTCCACGGTCGAACCGCTGCCGGTGAGCAGCGTGGCCTCGGGCACGATGTGCAGCAGCGAATAGCTCATCCAGGCTCCGTGCCCGCCGCCGTGCAGCGCCTGGTAGGACAGCTGGTTCTCGACAGTGCGGCCGTTCTCGGTCTTCGAGAACAGTCCCACGTATTCGCCGTTCACCTTCAACACATTGTCGGCGAATTGCCGCATGTCGGGTTCGTCTGGAACGGACGCCGGGTCGGTGAAGGACAGCGGATTGATGCCGGTGTCGTAGTGGAACAGACGGATGCCGTCGCCCTTCAGCCCTTTGAGCTGGTCATCGGACGCCTTCTGGTAGAGGGAGGTGCCCGGTGCCGCAGCGACCGTGCTGGTCACGCTGGTCAGCGTGGCGGCACCGATCAACCAGGCGGCCGGGGCCTTGCGCAGGCCCTCCTGCTCGATCTCCGCGCAATACTCCAGAACCACATCCATGCGACCCGTCGCCTGGTTCCAGGCAATCCGCTTCGTGTACGCCATGCTTTTCCCCAACAATGCTGATACACACGGCGCGCCCTCACATTGGACGGGCGCACCCTCCCCGGTGCTGCAGGATCCCACGGGGTCTTCGGCTCCCCAGCCGAAGGACACATTCCGAGGCAACCGCAATGGGCGGCTGGATCGATCCAAGCCGCATCATAGCAAGGGTGAGGTGTGAGCGAGTGAGAGCGAGGAAGGCGGCCGGCACCTCACGGACACGCCGGGCGTGGCGCTACGCGGCGGGTTCTTCCTCGAACTCGAATTCCTGCCCTACGCCATCGTCCACGTAGGGCGGTCGCGTGGAGAACGCCTCGCGCTCGTCCCACTCCCCCTGCATCCCCAGCGATGGACAGGGGTCGTCATCGCCCTGCTCTGTGTCCAGCAACGCTGTGCCGGCATCCAGGCGAAGTCGCGGCCCTTCTTCCGCCACGGTCACGTGGTCGAAGCATCGTCGCTTGAGGTCTTCGCGTGAGATGACGAATGTCGCCTGCCGATGCCGCCCGAACGTCATGTCGATCGAGGGATCTGCCGCCAGTCGCAACAGGCAGACGGCGTCGCCGTCCAGGTCAGGCCCGTACTCCAGCGGAAACGAGGGATGTCCCAGCATCTGGTGGACGCGCGTCACCGGGCAGCGCCGCCGGCCGTCGGAGTGACGGCGGTTGCTGTCCGCGAACGGCAGGTGCCTGCCCTCCAGCTCGCGGTAGTATGTGCCGGGAATGCGTGCGGCGGCCTGCTGGGAGCTGCCGGCCACCGCGATCGCTGCCAGCAGACCTTCGGTCATCACCCGGCTCATGCTGCGTCCGTTCAACTGGCCTTCCGCCGTTTCCGGACTGGCAAGATGCATGAGCCAGTCACGGAATGCGGTACGCGTCAGGTAATCCGGCGCGTTGTCCCAACCAATACTCCGGGCCTGCCTCACCCACTCCTGCACGTCCTTGAATTCACTGATCCTGCGCTTTCCAGCACAGCGCTCGTTACCAACCAGCCGCGCGATGCGGTCGATCATGATGCCCAGCTGCGGGAACTCCGGCTGACGGCTCAGCCAGCCGCGCGGGTACCGCCAGGACCGCATCAGGGAACGTTCCAGCTGACGCGCGGCGTCCACCAGCGGCATCATGCCGGTAGCCGCCACCACCGCAGCACTGCGCAGCGCATCCACGCGGCAACCATAGGCATCATGATCCAGCCCGCGTGCGTTGGCTGGCAGCAGCGCGGCGTCAGGCCAGGTGTCCATCCGCTTGGCTTCCAGCGCCCAGCGCACGTGCAGGCGCGGACCGTTCTCGTGCGGCAGCAGCCAGCTGGGCTTGATCGCGGGGTTGGAACTGACACGGATATCGCGGATCGGCCGCAGCCGTCGCGGTGCCGGTCGCTCACGCTGGCTCGGGCGCACCTGCGGCGCATAGATGACGCGAACGCGCTCCTGCGGATCATCCGCGCACCAGTCTGGATCATCGTCGTGCACCGCAAAGAAGAAGAGCATGCCTTCGGTGGGCATGTCGGGATCGACATGCGGCAATTCGGTGCAGTCGATCTGCGCCAGAAAGTGCATGGGCACCGGCTGGCCGTGCGACAGGCCGAGGGGCCATTGAACGTGGTTCGGCAGCTGCGGCAGACCACCGAGCCAGCTGCGCACGTAGGGGAATGCGGTGGGCGGGTAGATGCGCTGCAGCGCCAGACCGGGCGCACGGTGGCTTTCAAGCAGGCTGTCGAGTGCCACCTCCGCATCGTGATTGCGGATGACGGGGCTGAAGCGGGTTCGGCGTTCCATGTGATTGCGGCTCCATTGGGGGACGGAGCAGCGTGTCAGGTGCCTTTTTCGGCGGCCATCCAACAAATCCGAAGATGCGGAATAGATCTGTCGGGTCTGGCCTGCGCCGGGCATGGCGAGGGCCGGCCAACGGCCGGCGCTACCGGCGACCTCAGTGCGTTGTCGCTTCGGGTGCCAGCGTATGGATGACCTTGCCTTGGGCATCGAGGAACTCGATGGCACCGTAGCCTTCCGGCGTCACCGTCAGGCGCAGGCGGGTGCGGTCGGCCTTGTCGTTGAGGGCGATGGCCGGGGTGCCATCGGCTCCCACCACCATCTGGATGCGGGTGGGCACCTGCACGCCCGGCACCAGCTTGTTGTCTAGTTTGGGTTCGCGCACGGGCGGCGGTGCCTGGTTGATCGAGAAGCGCACCTCGCCGTCCGGTGAGACCCGCCAGCCGATGGCATCCATCGCCGGGTGATCCAATGCCAGTACCGCCATGCCGCCATTGACATCCGCCGTACCGAAGCCGCCCCGTTCGCTGCCCTTGTCGTCGTAGAGCACCATGCCTGCCACGTTGAAGGCACGCCTGTACTGGATGCCATCGATGATGGGCGGCGGCGTCTGCCCGGAAAGCGTCATGCGGATCACACCCTTGTCGTCCACGATATCGATGCGTCGGGCCGTGATGCGTTCACTGTCGGGCGTGTCCACGCGTGTCTGCGGCGATCTGTCGACGATCAGCCGTTCGAGTTGCTCGGCGCTGGGGCGTTTGGGTGGGGCGGCGTCCTGGGCGGAAGCCTGAGTCGCGAAAAGCAGCGTCACAGCCAAAACGGAAAATCGGAACGGCGTCATGCGGATTCCCTGTAGTGGTGGTACTTCCGGTGATGCAATGCAACAAATCAAACTGTGCGAGAGCTGCAGCCAGGCAACATACCGCTGGCGTGCCGCGAGGGTAAGTGCCCGGACGTCCTGGATGCGGTAGCGCCGGCCGTTGGCCGGCCCTCACGATGCTTCCGACGTTCATG
>JAEWLO010000293.1 GCA_023457475.1 Pseudomonadota bacterium
GGCCCAGACCTTGTCTTCGAAGATCACGTTGAGCGAGTCGATGCCCTTCTGGCCGGAGGTTGCCGTCTGGTTGGCGACGTTGCGCGCGGTGATGAACTCGTAGCCGTTCTCGGTGCGGCGCTCTTCCATGCCGTAGTTGTAGAAGAGCACGTTGGCCTTCATCGAGCTGTCGGCCGGCATCCATTCCAGCTTGGCCGAGCCACCGTAGCTTCGAATCCAGCGGTTGTCGGCGTAGTAGGCGACGTTGTTCGGCGCGGTCATGCCGTTCCAGCCGAGGCTTTCCAGTGGCCCGGAGATGTAGTTGCCCTGGGTGTCGAAGAACTGCTGCGAGCTCTGGAAGAGCTTGTTCTGCGACGTCTGGAAGTCCTGGTTCTTGGCCGACAGCGTCAGGCCGAACTGATCGCTGCTGCCGAAGGTGGTGGAAAAGTTACCGCTCAGTCCGGTGCCCCAGCGGTCGGTGGTCTGCGACTGCGAGTTGTAGCCACCGTCGTTGCCGAGGTCGTGGTAGTTGACGCTGGCATCCAGGTGGAGGGAATTGCGCGGGCGGTCGAAGGCGCTGCCACTGACCAGGTTGATTCCGGCACCGATGCTGTCAGGATTCTGTTCGGCCGAGAACGTCTTGTAGATGTCGATGCGCGAGGCAATGTCGTTGGGAATGAGCTGCAGGTTGATCTTGCGCTCGCCGCCGCCTTCGTCACCCACCGACGCCATGGTGATGCCGTCCAGCGTGGTGCTGTTGAGGTTGGCGGCGATGCCGCGCACGGTGACGTAGCGCGGCTGGTCTTCGTCGCGCATCAGGCTGACGCCGGGGGCGGCGACCAGGCGCTGGGCGATGGAGTTTTCCTGGCTGGTGACCTGGATGGACTCCTTGTCGAGCGAATCGACCTGCACGGAAGAGCGGCGCTTGGTGGCGACCGCGCTTTCAGTGGGCGCGGCGGCAGCAGTGACCTGGAGCGCGTCCAGGGTGGTGGCGTCGGCGCGCGGCGCGGCGGCGGTGTCGGCCGTTTCCTCGGCGGCGTACGCCTGCGGAAGGGCCAGCATCAGAGCCGCGGTGAGCACGTGCATGCGGACAGAGGCGCGCGACGCGGAAGAACGGGACAGCGACTGCGTGGGGGACGACATTGCAGAAACTCCGTGTTTAGATCGATCTAAACGACGAAGCTTAGAAAGCGTGTGTGACAGAGGCCTTTCGTTTTTGTTCACGCGGCCGAAAGTGTGAGGTACGTCGCGGTAGTGACACGCCATGCGTGTCTCTTCGGGTGTCTGGGTGATGCGTGGAGCCACGCAGGGCGTGGCTCTACGACGGGGTGAGCCGGGTCACCGGTCAGCGTTTCTGCAGCAGGAGGGAATGCAGGATGCGCGCGTCTTCTTCGTCCAGTACTGGCGGCAGGTCATCGCGCCCACGGAAGCGACGATGGAAGGCACCGGCGGCTGCGTCGCGGTCAACCAGCGAGTAACCGAATGCCTGCAGTGCCAGCCACGCGTCGAACCCGGGCGGTGCCGGGCCATCGCTGGCACGCGGCCACACCCCGAAGCCGGCCTCGGCCAACTGCTGCCAGGGGAACCAGCGGCTGGGATCGCTTTTTCGCGTAGGGGCGAGGTCGGCGTGGGCGATGATCTGCTGGCGCGGGATGTTCAGCCGCGTGCAGAGGTCGCCCAGCAGGCGGATCAATGCGTCGATCTGGACGGGAGGAAACGGGCTGCTGCCGTTGTTGTCGATCTCGATGCCGATCGACGCGGAATTGAGGTCGGTGATGCTTCCCCAGCGCCCGCTGCCGGCGTGCCAGGCACGGCGGTTGTCGGCGACGAGCTGGAAGATTTCACCCTTCGCACCCACCAGGTAGTGCGCACTGACCCGTCCGCCGCTGTTGGCGGTGCGCAGGGTCTTCAGGCTCTGCTGTACCGAGTCCTGTTCGGTGTGATGCAGCACGATGAGCATGGGTCCACGCGCATTGTGGTTCGGCGATGCCACCCAGGTGGCCAGCGGGCTGCGCAGGTCGGCCGGCGCGGTGGCGCAGCCGGCGAGGAGCGCGAGGAGCAGCCATGAGAACGATCGGGTCCAGGTCATGACGCGATTGTGCGCGATCCGGCGTGGATACGCCGTTCCCATAAAAATGGCCGACGGTCCCGAAGGGCCGCCGGCCAAAAGGGGTGTTGGCCACAGGCCACCACCACCGGAGGCGATGGATCAGGCCTCGTACGCGGATTCACCGTGCGAGGTGACGTCCAGACCGGTGCGCTCTGCCTCTTCGCTGACGCGCAGGCCAAACACCATGCGCACCACCAGCAGGATCGCGACGGTCACGACAGCGCACCAGAGGATGGTGAAGCCCACGCTGACCAGCTGCACCCATACCTGGTGACCGATGTCGAGATCGGCCTTGGTGCCGCCCAGCGACTGCGCGCTGAACACACCGGTGAGAATGGCACCGACGATGCCGCCGATACCGTGCACGCCAAACACGTCGGCGGTGTCATCCACGCGCAGCAGGCGCTTCAGACCGGTCACGCCCCAGACGCAGACCACGCCGGCCACCAGGCCGATCACGATCGCGCCGAGCGGACCGACCGTGCCGCAGGCCGGGGTGATGCCGACCAGGCCGGCCACGGCACCGGAGGCGGCACCCAGCGCGGACGGCTTGCCCTTGCTCACCGCTTCCACCAGGGTCCAGCCGAGCACGGCGGCGGCGGTGGCGAGAATGGTGTTGATGAAGGCAAGCGAGGCCACGGTGTCGGCGGCGGCGGCGGAACCGGCGTTGAAGCCGAACCAGCCCACCCACAGCAGCATCGCGCCGATGTAGGTGAACGGCACGTTGTGCGGCTTCAGTGCGGTCTGGCCGTAGCCGATGCGCTTGCCGACGAAGTAGGCGGCCACCAGACCGGCCACGCCGGCGTTGATGTGCACCACGGTGCCGCCGGCGAAGTCGATCGCGCCCATCTCGCCGAGGTAACCGCCGCCCCACACGATGTGCGCCATCGGGATGTAGCTCAGGGTGAACCACAGCGCCGAGAACAGCAGTACGGCCTTGAACTTGATGCGCTCGGCGAAGGCACCGACGATCAGGGCGGTGGTGATGCCGGCAAAGGTCGATTGGAAGGCGACGAAGAGGTAGTCCGGCAGCCCGGCGATCGGGGTATTGCCGACCGAGTCGGGCGTGAAGCCCTTGAGGAAGGCGAACTGGGTGAACGAGCCGAAGAAGGCATTGCCTTCACTGAACACCGCGCTGTAGCCATAAGCTACCCACAGCATCAGCACCAGCGAGAACACCACCAGGATCTGGCTGAGCACCGACAGTACGTTCTTGGACCGCACCAGGCCGCCGTAGAACAGGGCCAGGCCCGGCACCACCATCAGCAGTACCAGCAGGGTGGAGGTCAGCATCCAGGCGACGTCGCCATGGTCGAAGGCAGGTGCAGCCTCCGCGGCCGCAGCCGGTTCGGCGGCGGCGGCAGTGGCCGCAGCGGGATCGGGCAACGGCTCGACGGCGACGGTTTCCGAGGGCGCGGGACTCACCTGCGCCTGGGCGTGTGCGGTGCCACTGAAAGCACCCACGGCCAGAGCGCTGAGCAGCATCATCAGGCACACCGCGTGGAACCGGGCCTGCCACCCGGTGAACAAAGAGGTCTTCATGGGGGGACTCCGAGTGAGAGTTAGAGCGCGTCGGCGCCGATTTCGCCGGTGCGGATGCGCACGACCTGTTCCACAGGCGTGACGAAGATCTTGCCGTCGCCGATCTTGCCGGTGCCGGCGGCGTTCTGGATGGCCTCGACCACGGCGTCCAGGCGGTCGTCGGTAACCACGGTTTCAATCTTGATCTTCGGCAGGAAATCCACGACGTACTCCGCGCCGCGGTACAACTCGGTATGGCCCTTCTGGCGGCCGAAGCCTTTGACTTCGGTCACGGTGATGCCCGACACGCCCGCATCGGAAAGGGCCTCGCGGACCTCGTCGAGCTTGAACGGTCGGATGATGGCGGAGATCAGTTTCATGCGCATTGTCCCGAGGGTGGGTGGAACCGGCCGGATACACAGGCCGATGACAGGTCCGCGGCGGCCACTTGCACATGGCCGCCGGGAGGCGTGCGCTGCGGGGGTGAAACGTGCAGCTCCCCAGCTGCAGGTCGGTGACGAGGACGAAGGGGGGAGGGAAGGCCTTCGTCATGGTCACCTTGGTGCTCAGTTGGCGTAGTACAGCTGGTATTCCAGCGG
>JAEWLO010000294.1 GCA_023457475.1 Pseudomonadota bacterium
TCCTGCCGCGCGACGGCTCGATCGCGCCGGACCGCACGCCAAAGCACACGACACGCTCTAGAATCGCCCGATGAATTCCTCCCATTCCCCGCGCGCCGGCGCCGGTTTCACCGCGCCGGCGAAGAAACAGCTGGGCCAGCACTTCCTGGCCGACGCGCACTACGTCGAGAAGATCGTGCTGGCGGTCAATCCGAAGGACGACGACCGCCTGGTCGAGATCGGCCCGGGCCAGGGGGCGATTACCCTGCCGCTGCTGCGCCGGCACCCCCGGTTGACCGTGATCGAGTTCGACCGCGACCTGATCGCGCCGCTTACGGCCGCTGCGGAACCGCTGGGCGAGCTGACCATCGTGCACCGCGACGTGCTGCAGGTGAATTTCACCGAGCTGGCCGCCGGCGGGCAGATCCGCCTGGTCGGCAACCTGCCCTACAACATCTCCTCGCCGATCCTGTTCCACGCCCTGGACCATGCCGCCGTGATCCGCGACATGCACTTCATGCTGCAGAAGGAAGTGGTGGACCGCATGGCCGCCGAACCGGGCAGCAAGGTCTACGGACGTCTCAGCGTGATGCTGCAGGCCTGGTGCAAGGTGACCTCGCTGTTCGTGGTGCCGCCGGGTGCCTTCCGGCCGCCGCCGAAAGTCGACTCGGCCGTGGTGCGGTTGATTCCACGCGACCCGGCCACGGTGGACATCAAGGATCCGAAGCGCTTTGCCGAAGTGGTCCGCGCCGCGTTCGGGCAGCGCCGCAAAACCCTGCGCAACGCCCTCAACGGCGTGATCACCGCCGAGCAGTTCGAAGCGGCCGGCGTGCGCAGCGACGCCCGCGCCGAGCAGCTGGAAGTGGCGCAGTTCATCGCGCTGGCCAATATTCCGCGCGCGAACGACTGAAACACCTCTACACTTCCCTGCATGACCGACGCTGCACATTACGCCATCTCCGTCGAGGTGGCCCCGCGCTTTCTCGATGACCAGTCCACGCCGGAGGACGGACGCTACGCGTTCGCCTACACGATCCGCATCCACAACCAGGGGCGCGTCGCCGCACGCCTGGTGGCACGGCACTGGCGGATCACCGACGGGAATGGCCGCGTGGAGCGGGTGGACGGCGACGGCGTGGTCGGCGAACAGCCGCGCCTGCGCCCGGGTGAAGAGTTCCGTTACACCTCCGGTGTCATGCTGGAAACCGAGCACGGCACGATGCAGGGTCACTACGACATGGTGGCTGACGACGGCACCGAGTTCGCGGCACCGATCGCGCCGTTCGTATTGACCGTTCCACGCACACTGCACTGACGGAGGCGCACGCATGAGTGTCTGGGCCATCGGCGACCTGCAGGGCTGCTACGACGTTACCCAGCGGTTGCTGGAGAAGATCCGTTTCGACCCGGCGGTGGACACGCTGTGGTTCTGCGGTGACCTGGTCAACCGCGGCGGGCAGTCGCTGGAAACGCTGCGGCTCGTGCATTCTCTGCGCGACCACAGCGTGGTGGTGCTGGGCAACCATGACCTGTCGTTGCTGGCGGTGGGCGCACGCACCGAAGAAGAACAGCGAAAGGTGAATCCGGATCTGCTGCGGATCGTGCAGGCCGAGGACCGGGACGTGCTGCTGGACTGGCTGCGCCTGCAGAAGCTGGTGCACGTGGACCGGGAGCTGGGCTGGATGATGGTGCACGCGGGGCTGGCCCCGAAGTGGACGACGCAACTCGCCGAAAAGCATGCGCGCGAGGTGGAAGCGCAGCTGCATGGCAACGGCTACAAGAAGCTGTTCCGCAACATGTACGGCGACAAGCCGGTGTGGTCACCCGGCCTGACCGGCTATGACCGTTCGCGCGCGATCATCAATCTGCTGACGCGGATGCGCTACTGCACGCCGCGCGGGCGCATCGGGATCGAGGACAAGGGCACGCCGGGTACGCAGGAACAGGGGCTGTACCCGTGGTTCGAGGTGCCCGGCCGGGTGGAGCGCGATCTGAAGATCGTCTGCGGTCACTGGAGCGCACTGGGCCTGACGATCACGCAGGGCGTGCATGCGATCGACACGGGTGCGGTGTGGGGCGGCAAGCTGACGGCCCTGCAGCTGGACACGGACGAGCTGCGCGTGGTGCAGGTCCCGGGCCGCGACGTGCCCAAGCCGGAAGCGCCGCCGCGCCCACCGCAGCGTCGCGAAGGCGGCAACAACCCGCCGAACAGCAACCGCGCACGCGGCCCGCGCCGTGGTCCGCGTGGTCCGCGCCCGCCGCGCGAATCTACGCCGAATGGAAGCGGGTCGCCAACCCCTGCGTGATCGACCCGTTACGTAACGCCGGGCTCTGCCCGGCTCCTGTTGGTTTTGGGCGAAAAGCCGGTGCGCAGCGGTTCCCGTGTTTGGCGGGACGGTGTGAGTTTGCGGGGGATCCCGCGCGCCTTCGGCCCGCCAGATCCGCGCATGTCACCTTAACCCCGCGCCGTTGGCGCGCCCCCTTCAACAAGAAGGGGGCTCTTCACCAGACGGAATGCGTCGACCGGAACGCAGCCACGCAGGGCGTGGCTCTACGCGGTTGGCGTTTGATTGCCCATGGCTGCCG